>LS998015.1:2979879-3279879 GCA_900498245.1 Candidatus Zixiibacteriota bacterium | reverse complement strand
GCAATATCGCTGCGGTGGTCGGAACCCGAGCCAATATCCGTATCGAAACCAATCTCCCTTCGGCCAAAGCGGAAATGATATTTGATGATTCCTCGCGGGCCCCGTTCGAGATTAACGGATTGACGGCTGAGCAGTCACTTCGGATCGAGAAAAACCGCAATTATGTCATTCATCTACTCGATAAGCAGGGTGAAGTCAATCCCGATCCGATTGAATATAATATCACCGCCGTGCCCGATGAATATCCGGTCATTGAGGTATTACGCCCCGGTCAGGATATGAATCTTAATGATAATATGACCGTCCCGTTTCTTTTGCGTATCTCCGACGATTACGGTTTTTCGTCCCTGGTCCTGAAGTACAATCTCGTGCATCAGGGCGAAAAAGGCGATGACAAAGTGGCGGTTCTGCACTTTTCGGATAAAATCAAAACGCAGGGAGAAATCAATTTCAACTGGGATGTGGAATCGCTCGGTCTGGAACCGTCGGATTACATCCAGTATCATTTCGAACTGGCCGACAACGATCGCATTACCGGCCCGAAGGTTACCGTCTCCCGCTCCTATATCGCGCGGCTCCCCTCTCTCGATGAAATAATCGCCCAGACCGACCGGGAGCAGAATGAAAATATCGATCAGGCCGAGGATTATCTCAAGGCCCAGAAGGATCTGGCCGACCGTCTCCAGAAAATATCCCGCAAACTGGAACAGGAGCAGAGTTCCGGAAGCAACAGCAAAGTCGCCTGGCAGCATCAGAAGGAAATGGAAGAAGTCGCTCAGAATCAGGAGAATCTGGAAAACAAGATTCAGGAATCGGCCAAAAAAATGAACGAGATGGTCAATCGGATGGAGGAGAACCGGACCTCCAGCCGTGAAGTGCTCGAAAAACTGGCCGAGATTCAGAAATTGTATGAAGAGGTCGCCACTCCCGAGATGCGGGAGGCCCGTCTGAAATTGATGGAAGCGCTCAAAAATATGGATCCGAAACAGATTCAGGAAGCGCTGAAGAATTTTCAGATGTCGCAGGAAGAATTGATGCAACGGCTGGATCGCACCATCGCCCTGCTCAAAAAGATAAAAATCGAAAATAAGGTCAATGCTCTAACCGAGATGGCCCGGGAGATCGCCGACAAGCAGGACAAGATGAACAAGAGCACTTCCGGAAGTAAGAAAGAGCAGTTGCCGAACCTGGCCCCGGAGGAAAAGAAAGTCCGGGAGCAATTGGACGACCTGAAAAAGCAGACGGCGGAATTGCGGCAAATGCTCAAAGAGACCGATTATAACAAGGCCCAGGACGCCGACAAATTCTGCAAGGCGGTGGAGCAGAGCGACGCCAACAGCAATATGGACAACATGACGCAGAATCTGTCCCAAAAGGAGCAGGATCAGGCAATGGATCAAGGGCAGAAAGCGCTCTCCAAACTCCTTTCCATGCTGGATCAGATGCAGCAGGGGCAGGCCAGTATGTGCAAGGGGGGCGACAATGAAATGCTGGCCAAGATGCGTCAGCAAATCGACGATATCAATTACCTCGCTAACGGCCAGAAGGATATAATCGACAGGACCGGGAATATTAATATCCAGTCCGAGGTGCTTCGTGACTTGGCGGCCCAGCAGCAGACCCTGCGGGAATCGGTGACCGGTTTAGCCCGGGAAATTCAGGAGATGGGCAAAGAGTCGCCGTTCGTGGCGGCCGAATTGAATAACCTTGTCAACAGCGCCATGGGTAATATGGATCTGTCGGTTAACCGCCTGAGCGACCGCCGTGGTCTGGAAAGCCGGAATTTTCAGCAGGAAGCGCTCTATAATCTGAATCGAGCCGCAGTCCGGATGCTCGATGCTTTGGAAAAACAGAGCAGCTGCAATAAGGGCGGACAGTGCGACAAGCCGACCCAGAAATTGAATTCGCTTTGTGAAAAACAGAATATGCTCAATCAGCAGACGCAGTCGCAGTGCAATAACCCGAAAGACGTCTCGCCGTCGAACAAAGAAGCGATGGTGCGGCTTGCCGCCGAACAGGATGCCATCCGCAAGAGCCTCTCCGACTTGGAAAGAGAATTCGGGAACAGCCGGGAAGTTCTGGGGCGTCTCGACGCCATCTCCGACGAAATGAAAAAGATAGTCGATGAACTTTCCAGCGGTGAGGCGGGTGAACCGACTCTGGAGCGTCAATTGCAGGTTTATTCGCGGATGCTTGATGCCTCCAAAACTCTCCAGAGAAAAGATTTCACCGACCAGCGCAAGGCGGAAGTCGGCAAAGATATTACCCGCAATTCCCCGCCGGCCTTGACCGGAGAGCAGGAACAGGGGGGAGCGAATATGGAGGATAAACTGCGCCAGTTTATGAACGAAAATTATCCTTCCGAATATGAACAGCATATCAAGGCGTATTTCAAGGCCCTGATAGAAAATAGCGGCGGAACGGGACCGACTCCCCAGCAATGAAAAAATTCGCGATTATAGCGTTGATTTGCCTTCTCGCTCCGGCGGTAGGGTTTTCACAGGGGAACGCAAATCGACTTGTCCCCGCGGCCACCGATTCCACCCGCCCCCTGCGGCCGGGAACGGCCCTGCCTCTCGATAAAATTGTCGGAGTTCGTCAGATGATGGCGCAGGGAGCATATGTCAGCGCCGCTCTGCTTCTGGAAGGGTACATCAAGGATGATCCTGATAATTACATCATTGTTGATCTGCTTCTCAATTGTTACGACGAACTGAAACTGTATGACAAATCGATAACGCTGCTTAAGAACCGGATCGAGAAAAATCCCGGCGATATCCGGAGTCAGTACCTTCTGCTGGAGGTTTATCTGAAAAGCGGGAGCGATACCCTTGCCGCCGATCAGGTCAATTATATAATGGCGGCGAATAAGGGCAATAAGGACATTTACGGCACCGTTATTCAACTTCTGGTGAAATACGGCCGGACCGCTCTGGCCCAAAGTCTGATTGAAAAAGGGCGCAAGGAATTTAATCATCCCGAATTTTTTGCCGTCGAATCGGCCGCCATTCTGGAAACCAAAGGGGCCTATTATGACGCTGTTATGGAGTATTTCAAGGTTCCCCGCAGCGATACGCTGCGCTTCGCTCAGGTCGAGCGATCTCTCGCCGAGTTGATACGCTACCCGGGGGCCCCGCCCGATGTCATCCGCGCTTTCAATGATATTCTGAAAAAATCCCCCGATGATCCCCTCGCCCTGCGGATGCTCGGTGAGGCCTATGTGTTCAATAATCAGTACCCGGAAGCTTTCGAAGTCAATGTCCGCCTCGATTCCATATCCAATATGCAGGGTCAGCTCCTGTTTCAATATATGAGGCAGTGCCGCGAAAGAAAACTGTATGAACAGGTAATCAAGGCGTCGGAATATATCGAGCGCCGCTATCCCCAGAACACGATCATCTCGGAATATAAATTTTATAATGCCGAAGCCCTGGCCGGACTGGGGAAATTTCAAGAGGCCCTGACCCAGTATGAAAAAATAATCGCGCAGGCCCCCCAGCAGCGGGACAAGGCCGAGGCTCTTCTCGGGGCCGCCGGCATATACCGCTATGATCTCCGCCGGTATGATACGGCCCGGCGCCTGTATGATTCGGTGGTGACCGCCTTTCCTTTTGCCGCGTGGCGGTTCACGGCCGCTCTCGAAATCGCCAAGTTACTGGTGGTCGAAGGAAAACTGGATTCGGCTCAGGCCGCCTTCACGGCCCTTCAGAATGACCGGATGCGGCCCGAAAACCGGGAAATAATCGATTACAATCTAGCTCTCATTCTTTTCTATCGTCGCCAATATGACGACGCCAACACCGCCTTTCGCAAGGTAATGGCACAGTACCCGCGGGGATATTATTTGAATGACGCCCTGATTAACAGCCTGCTTATTTCTGAAAATTCCGGGACTGCCGGAGGCGCCCTTGATCTTTACGCCGGGGCCCTTTTTTATGAGGCCCGGCTAATGCCCGATTCGGTCGAGAAGTCGCTCCATGCCGTTATCGACATGGGGGAGACACCTTTGGTCGGTCAGGCCGGATATAAACTGGCCGGGTTCTATCTCGGGCAAGCTGATACCGCCGGCGCCATGAACGTCATTGAGCGAATGGAAAAGAACTATGGCACGAACTATTATTTCCCCTACTGCCTGAAATTGAAGGGGGACATTTTGGCACAGTCGGCTGAACATAAAAACGAGGCCGCAGAAATTTATAAGTCAATTCTTGAGAAGTACGGCAATTACCCCTTCATCGGCGAGGTTCGCAAGAGTCTTCAGGAATTGGAAAAATATCGATTACCGGGATAGTTAAATATTGGCTGAAATCCGCTCCCGGTCTTCCTTAAGCGTCTTAAGTTCCAGTTCCATGTTCCGTATCCGATTTTCATATCCTTCGATTTTCTTGGCTTTTATTTTGGTCGTGGTGCGAATCAGCAATGCCAGGGAAATGAGCATGAAAAGGACGGAATTAATTTGCCGAAATATTTCGCCGTAATTGAAGATCGAGTCGAGAAACGCCGCTATACCAAGCAGGAACAACATGGTGCACCAGATAAACATATCGCCTCCGAATTCCTTATGAGATATTTGGTTATCCCTTTTAGAAATCTATTGTAAATCGAGATATTATTCCTTAATTTATCGATTCGCGGCCGGATCCAAATATCGGCCGGCGCTTATAATACTTATCGGCCAATGCGAATTATGGCTTTAGGAGGACCATTTGGATATAAAGGGTAATCTTCTCAAACCTGGCTTTGACAAAATCAATGTGGCTGTCGGGGCCTTTGTTTTCCTCTTCACTTTTATCATTTTCAGAATAACCGTCGCACCGACCCTGTCATTTTGGGATTGCGGCGAATTTATTGCCTGTTCATATATTTTGGGGATTCCCCACCCTCCCGGATCGCCGCTTTTTATTTTGATTGGCCGATTTTTCTCGGTTTTGCCTATCGCCTCGGACATCTGCTTCCGCATCAATTTTATCTCTGTAATTTCATCGGCCATAACGACTTTGTTCGGCTATCTGATTCTGGTTCGCGTCATTAAGACATGGTATCAGGATCAGGAATTCTCCGGATGGAAGAAAGCCATCACCTTTATCGGTTCCGCCACCGGCGCGTTTTTTATGGCCTTTTCGTCAACCAACTGGGGGAATTCCGTCGAGGCCGAGGTCTACAGCATTTCGATGCTTATCATGGCCCTGATGTTCTGGCTGACTTTGAAATTTTACGACTTTCGGGGTACTCCTAAGGCGTCGCGCATCATTATCCTTGTCTCCTATCTGGCCATGCTGGGGGTCTGCGTTCACTTGACCACCTATCTTATCATGCCGATTTCGGCCATCTATTTCATATTGAAGAAGGACGCCCCTGCCCGGGCCTGGTGGCTCCTTTGCGGCTTTTTCTTTGCGGAGTTGGTCGCCATAATGCTCACGGCGGATGGTCGCGGCGGCTATCCGGCCTTCATCGCCATCACTGTCATTCTCCTGGCGGTGGTCGCCATTATGACTTACAAGCATATCAACTGGCCGGTCCTGTTCGGAATCGGCGCCATGTCGATGATTATGGTCGGGTTTTACCAGTTCTTCTACGGCCTTATCGGCGCCACGATTCTGATGCTCGTCATTGCTTATTATGCCCGTCAGTCGGACTGGAAGACCGGACTTATGATACTTCTCATCGCCGCCGCTGGTTTTTCGGTGTATGCTTTCGTTCCGATTCGCTCCACCCAGGATCCCCGCATCGATGAGAACAATACTAAGCGGAGTTTTTCGATTTTTGTCGATTTTGTGGATCGCAAGCAGTATGGTCGGGAGTCGATGGTGGAGCGGATGTTCCATCGTCGCGGAACCTGGGCGCATCAGTTCGGACGGCACAATAATATGGGTTTCTGGAGCTATTTCGAGGAGCAGTACAGCAGTCCGAAAGTTTTCCCTCTTCTTCTTCTGCTCGGCTTATTCGGCATATATTACGCAATTCAGAAAAAAATGGAAATCGGCCTGCCGTTCTTCACCTTTCTCCTCCTCGCCTCGGTGGGTCTGATCTTATATATGAATTTCGCCGATGGCATAAAATATGACCCCGTCACCGGCGATGCCTATCAGGAGGTCCGCAACCGGGATTACTTCTTTACACCGTTCTTTATGTATTTCGGCCTGGTTCTCGGACTTGGCGTGGCGGGGCTTATGGAAACAGTCCGGGTCAAGACCATGGAGGTTAAATGGAGCAAATTCCAGAAACCGGCCCTGGTGGTGCTTTCGCTACTGGCCCTGACGCCGACCATGGCCCTCTCTGATAATTATTTCCCAAATGACCGCTCCCGCAATTATTATCCTTACTGGTATGCATATGATCTTTTGAACAACTGTCGGCCGAATTCCATTCTGTTCACCTCTGGCGATAATGATACCTTCCCTCTCTGGTGCGTTCAGGAAGTCTACAAGATGCGAACCGACGTCAACGTGGTCAATCTGTCGCTTTTCAATACCGACTGGTACGTCGCCCAGATGAAAGAACAGGGGGTCCCGATTTCCCTGAATTATGACCAGATTTACTGGGAAAATTACGACTATGACGGCCAGATTATACAGAGGCCCAAAGATCCGTTTTATGACCGGGCCCGCAAACGGCGCACCTATCTGGTGCCGATGCCGTTCGAGGGCCGGATCGTGAAACTGCAGGATATGATGGTTGATGATGTCGTGCTGACCAATAACTGGCAGCGTCCCATCTATTTCACATCCGATCCGTATGCCGAATCCCCGCTCAAGTTGCGGGACCTGACCGTCTCCGACGGGATAGTGTACCGTCTCGAAAAAGAACCGCCGGCCCGGCGCATCGATCTTGACGACAGTTATAAAATGTTCACCCAGGTCTTCCATTATGACGGGCTCAATGACTATGGTATTTACCGCGACGAAAACGCGTCGGGCGTGATGCTCGCTTTCGGCTTTAATGCTCTGCGGGTGGCCGATGAATTGCAGCGGACCGATCAGGCCGAAAAGGCTCGTGATTTTCTCCGCTTCATCATTGATAAATACCCGGAATTTTTCCAGAGTTATTCCACTCTGGCTCAGATGTATAAAAAAGCCGGAGATACCGCCGCGGCCGATGACGTGCTGAAAGAAATGGTGAAAAATCTTTCGGAACTGCACCGTGTCAACCCTTCAAACCTTTTCTATACTCAGGATCTCGGTCTGGCTAAATATTACACCGGTGATGTCGAAGGGGGCCTGGCCCTGCTCTGGGAGGCCTTTGACGCCGATCCTAACAGCGGTTACGCCTACCGAAAACTGGTGCAAGTTTTATATGAAACCAAGCGGACTTCCGAAATTATGAAGGCCACCCAGATGTTCGCCGATTACAAGATCAACCGGAAAGATCCGTTGGTTCAACAACTTTTGGGACCGACAGAGAGCATTCCTTCCGGTTCTGATGCCGGGCAGTAACGATTTTTCAAATTTCTCAAAAGCCGGCGGTAATCCGCCGGCTTTTTTCATTTGGTCCTCCGAGGCAAAGTCATATAGGGATTGACAAGCCACTTCCTCCGCCGTTAATTCCCGCAATATGTCAATTACGCTTTTCGCTCTCCTTAGCCTGATCTGGGGCTCAACCTGGATGGCCATCAAAATCGGTCTTGAAGATTCCCCTCCCTTTTGGTCGGCCGGAATAAGATTCGTTGCGGCCAGTCTTATTATTGTCATTATTAATTCGATTCGCCGGCGGGTTTATCCGCGCGATAAGGGGGAAATAATAAAGATCGCTTTTCCCGGAGTTTTTATGTATGCCGCCAGCTATATGCTGGTTTACTCGGCGGAAACCCATATCGATTCCTCCCTGACCGCCGTAATTTTCTCCGGCTTTCCGATATTTGTAGCCTTGATTTCTTATTTCATGCTTCGCGAGGAGCGCTTATCGCCGCTTGGATGGCTCGGCATGGCGATCGGACTTATCGGCATCGTGATGGTCTCCTATTCGTCCTTGCAGGAATCGCAGTTTCGGTTTTGGGGCGTCCTGATGGCGGTTCTGGCGGCGGTGGCTTCGGCCTATGGAACTGTCTATATTCGCGCCTATCTGAAAAATCATGACATCTTTGTTATGGCCGCCATACAGATGACAGTCGGGGCCATTTTGATAATTCTAACTGCCATGATATTCGAGCCTTTGAGTGCTTTCAAGATCACCGCCAAGTCCGTCGGGGCCCTGGCCTATCTGGCTCTTTTCGGAACCGTGGTCGCTTTTCTGGGGTACTACTGGCTCCTTCAAAAAATGCGGGCGATAAGCGTCTCCCTGATTTCATTCATTATCCCTGTCATCGCTATACTTGTCGGCCATTTCTTTCTCTCCGAAACTATAACGGCGCTTGTCATATTTGGCACCATCCTGATCTTGGCCGGTGTCGCATTGGTGCTCAGAGGATAATTTATGATCGCGGCAATTCGCAAACACCCTTTACTGACCTGCATGACGGTCGCTTTTATTTTGCGCCTGATTGCTGTTATCTTCTCCCGGGGATATATGGCATCTGATGATTTTTTCGAAACCGTCAAAATCGCCTACCAGGGGGTAACTTCCGGGTTGACCAATGCCGAGGGATTGATGCGCTGGGATGCGGTTCCCTCCCAGGAAATTGCCCGCTCGCCGCTTTACAATGTCGCCCTTTATGCGGTTCTGAAACTGGAACAGATCGCGGGGATAGCGAATCTCGATCCGATGATGTACCTGGTGCGTCTTCTGCATGCCCTGCTGTCCCTTCTGACAGTATGGTATGGTTTTAAATATATTAAAACTGCCACCGGCAGTGACAATTTTGCCCTTGTCGGCGGGCTAATTTTGGCCGGCCATTTCCTTTTGCCCTATTTGGCGGTTCGCAATCTTATCGAACAGGTTTCCGCCGATTTCTTTGTCCCGGCGATATTTTTTGTCTATATCGGCACTCGGGAGCGCGATGGACGTTACCTCCTACTGGCCGGTATCTTGTCCGGATTGTCCTGGATGTTTCGTTTCAATGTCGGCGCCGCTATACTTCCGATCCCTTTTGCCGTCTGGTATCTTACCCGCTCCATCCGTCCCGCAGTCTATTATTGCCTTGGGCTGTTTGTCATATTCCTTTTCAGCGGCAGTCTCGACCTGATCTATCTCGGTTCGTTCGGGCGATCGAATATTACCCTGATCAAAGGGGCCTTTGTACCGGCTCTCCTCCCTCAGCCGTTCTGGTTTTATTTTGCGCTGGTTGCCGGTGTTCTCATTCCGCCCTTTTCAATCTATTTCATGGTGACATATTTCAGGCGGAGCATCATCAGGGAACACCTCATTCTTTTTTCCAGCGCTTTAATGTTTTTCCTGGCGCACACCTTGATTTCAAATAAGCAGGAGCGCTTTCTGCTTCCCATATTCCCGCTATTGATAATTTTGGGGATAATAGGATTGAAAGAGTTCCTTTCTCAAAGGGATCATGCGTCTTGGAATATGAAATTATTCAAATATTCCGCCATAATGGCTGTCATTGTCAATATTGTACTATTGCCCGTTTTCACCACCTATTATGTTCACAAAGGCGCGGTCGAACCGTTCGTTTATCTGAGTCGTCAGAATGATGTCAAAAAAGTTCTGGTCGATTCGACGGAGCGAATACGTCTGATTCCGTTTGAGTATGAGGGCTTTGGCCGACCCCGGCCGATCTTACTTTTTCCCAGGGATACGCTCGGGAGCGAAGATTTACTCGGCCCGTCGCGGGACAGCATCAATTACTTCGTTATCTTCACCGACGATTCCCTGTCCAGACATCTGGCGGATTTGGAATCGGATTTTGGTCGGCTCGAACCGGTCTTTCATTCGACGCCGTCGCTCATGGACGGGATCCTGCACGCTCTGAATCCGAACCACAATCTCGAAAATTGCGCCTGGGTTTGCCGCCGTCTTTCGAATTAGCGGTACTCCATCTGCAGACTGTTGTATTTGTTACTGTTTTTTCATATATTTAAAAGTCATTCCGGAACGATTTTAAATTATGGGTATTAACCGCTTTTTTGATTTTTCTTCGGCCCAATTGAAGGTTGTTATATTTCTGACCGGGCTCCTTCTGATCCTTTCCTTCTATAGTTTCATTAAAGGTTTTTCCGAGGCCGGAACCGAGGGGATAAACTTGAGCGTGAATGTCGGTGACGGTGACCTCCGCTATCAGACTGTCTTCCGGGTAGATCCGAATTTTTCCCCGGCCGATTCACTGGATCTCATCCCGGGAATCGGGCCGGTATTGTCGCGGCGGATTGTCGCCTATCGGGACAGTGTCGGGCATTTCGAGAAGGTTGAGGACCTTTTGAAGGTGCGCGGTATCAGCCGAAAGCTTCTGGAAAAGATTGGACCTTATTTCGAAATTCGACCATGGTAGACCTCAAAGAGCGTCATATCGGTCTCAATGTCGTCGGGGATAAAATACTGATCGCCGCCAACCGGTCCGGCGGCGGGCTGATGGTAGTCGATACCCTTGATGACCTGAAACATTTGTCCCATAAAGGTGCCTTTAAAAACGAAAGTGGAACTCTTCATTTCGGGGTCAGCGAAAAGGAAGCCGTCATCAAAAGAGTAAGGATTCCGGCTTCCACCAATCTTGATCGGGAGAAACTGATTCTGTTCGAGTTTCTGGCATCACTGCCCGGAAAAGAAGAGAATTATTATCTGGAGACCCATAATCTTAACGGCTGTCCCGAGTGTCTCGCCGTGGCCTATCGGCGGGAGAATATTCAGCGGCAAATTGAAGAGTGCAAAAGCAGATTGTTTGCGCCGTCCGGATTCCGCCTTCGCTCACTGGCCATGGCTTCGGCCTTTAAGCATTTTTCAATTCCGATGGGCGGCGATATGATTTGCCTCCTCGATATATCCGGCGATGATATCACCTTTTGCATTCTTGATCGCGGCTTGCCCGCCGCTATCGGGCAACTGAGCAATGATTATGTCTGCCTCGAGAAAGAAATCTACAATACCCGCGGACTTCTGGTCGATCTGGCCGCGATCCTGCAATATCACCTGTCACTTCTTTTCACCGGCGGCCATTCCGCCCCGCTTTCTCTTGTAATATTATCCGGGACCGAAGCCAACGCCGACCTGGCCGCCATAATCGGGGAAAAGTTGAAAATAAAAACTCTTCTTCCCGAATTTCGCTCCGAATTACTTGCCGGTGATTTGATCCCCTCGGCTCATCAGTATTTTATAAATCTCGGATTGACGGTCGGCTTTTGATGCGCGTCACCGGCGGCAAATATAAGGGGCGGCTTTTGAAATCGGCCCCCGGCATGGCGGCCCGCCCGACTACCGACAAGGTCCGTCAATCCATCTTCAATATTCTTATGAATGATATCGAAGGCAAAACGGTTCTGGATCTTTTTGCCGGTGCGGGAACGCTCGGAATCGAGGCCCTTTCCCGCGGCGCTGTATCGGCGGTCTTCATCGAAATCGCCCATCAGCAATTCACGGCCATAAGGCAAAATCTCAAATCGCTGGATTTGCAGGAGGAATTGATTCAGGCCGATTATCTCAAGGGTTGCCGGCAACTGGCCCGGGAAGGACGGCAATTCGATATAATCTTCGCCGATCCCCCCTATGAGAAGATTCCGCCCGGTGAAGTCATCGCCGCCGTTCTGGAATATAACTTGCTTGCCCCCGGCGGATTTCTTATTATTGAGCACAAAGCGGGCGTCGTAAATACCGATGATAAAATGACGCTTCTTAAGAACAGGAAATTCGGCCAGACCGAGGTGACATTTTATGCCTCCAAAAAAGAATAAAGGGAAATTGGCCATATATCCCGGGACCTTCGACCCAATTACTAACGGCCATCTCTCGTTAATCGATCGTGCCGTCCACCTTTTCGATAATCTCACCGTGGCGGTGTCGAAGAATGCCGGGAAGGCCCCTCTCTTTTCGCATGATGAGAGATTCGAACTGGTCAAAAAATCAATCAATAACCGGAAAAATATTGAGGTGATAAAATTCGACGGCCTTCTCGCCGACCTGGCCCAGAAACTCGGCGCCACCGCCATCGTCCGCGGTCTGCGGGCCGTCTCCGATTTCGAGTACGAGTTCCAGATGGCGCTGATGAATCGCAAGTTGATTCACGACGTGGAGACCGTGTTTTTGATGCCGTCACTGTCCTGGGTGTACCTTTCTTCGACCATAGTCAAAGACGTGGCCGCCAATCATGGCGAAATTAAAGGACTGGTTCCTTCGGTGGTGGCGCAGGCCCTGATGAAAAAAGTGAAAGAGATGAAGGTTTAAATTATCGATATGAGTGACCAATCACACGATCCGAAAAAGCCCGAAGAAACCCCGGCGATACCTCTTGACGAACTGCTTGCCATCCGTCACAAAAAAATCGCCGACCTGCGTCAGAGCGGAATTAATCCTTATCCCTACCGTTTCGTGCGGAGCCATCAGGTGAGCGAAGTCATCGAGAGGTTCGATACTCTATCGTCTTCTGAAACCGTCGTCTCTCTGGCCGGGCGAATCATGCTAAAACGAAAAATGGGGAAATCGATATTCGCCGATATTCATGATTTCAGCGGACGGATCCAGGTCTATTTTAAAATCGATGTCGTCGGCGAAACCGCCTTCAACCTTTTTGATCTGCTCGATCTGGGCGATGTTGTGGGCGTAACTGGAGTTCCGTTTATCACTCGCACCGGGGAGAAAACCATTCGGGTTCAGAATTTTGAACTTCTCGCCAAGGCCATTCAGCCCTTGCCCGATAAACATGCCGGCTTGGTCGATAAAGAAACGCGCTACCGCCGCCGCTATGTCGATCTGATCGTTAATCCCGAGGTTCGCGAAACGCTCGTTAAACGGAGCCGTATAATAAAATCGATCCGCCAGTTTCTCGACAGCCGCGGTTTTCTCGAGGTCGAGACTCCGATCCTTCAGCCTCTCTATGGTGGCGCCTCGGCCCGCCCTTTTGTTACGCATCATAATACGCTCGATATGACCCTTTATCTGCGTATCGCCGATGAATTGTATCTGAAGAGACTGATTGTCGGCGGATTCGAGAAGGTTTGGGAATTCTGCAAGGACTTCCGCAACGAAGGGATGGATCGTCTGCATAACCCGGAATTTTCCATGGTCGAACTGTACTGGGCCTACGCCGACTACAAAGATATAATGCAACTCTTCCAGGATCTGCTCCGGCAAACGGTCTTGGATCTGCATGGCAAGTACAAAATCCCCTATGAGGAATACGAAATCGATTTCGAGCCGCCGTTCAAAGAAATTTCCATGATTGATGCCATTAAGGAAAAGACCGGGATAGATTTATTGCCTCTGGAATATGATGCCGCCAAAGCCCTGGCCAAGGAGAAAGGGATTGATGCCGACGACCTGAAAAACTGGGGGAAAGTGGTCGAAGCTTTCTTTGAGCATTTTGTGGAACCGACCCTCATCCAGCCGACCATAATAAAAGATTTTCCTCGGGAAATTTCCCCTCTGGCCAAGGTGCATCGTGACAATCCACGCCTGACAGAGAGGTTCGAATTGTTTATCGGAACTCTCGAAACCGGGAACGCTTTCTCCGAATTGAATGACCCCGAAGACCAGCGGCAGAGATTCCTGGACCAGGTGGCCCAGCGCCAGGCGGGCGACGAAGAGGCCCAGCAGTATGATGAAGATTATGTCACGGCTCTTTCCTACGGGATGCCGCCGACCGGGGGACTGGGCTTCGGCATCGACCGGCTGGTGATGCTTCTAACCAACTGCCATTCCATCCGGGATGTCATCTTCTTCCCCCAGATGCGCCCGGAATGAAAAGGGAAGAACGGCCCGGCGCCCGGAGCGTATAATACTCGAATGAATTATGTACTATGAACGATTTATAGCCGGACGGTATCTCCGCTCCGGCCATTTTTTCACCTCGGTCTCGACCTGGATCACCGTGCTCGGTGTCACCCTCGGGGTGGCGGTCGTTTGCTTCGTGATGTCGATGCATAACGGCTTCGAATCGGAACTGCGTAAACGCTTGCTGGGAACCACTTCGCATATAACGGTCTTTCCCCGCGACGGTATGACCATTCCGCATTACCGGGAATTGATAAAAGACATCATGAAGGTTCCCGATGTCGTGGCGGCGTCGCCCTTCATTTATTATAAGGCCGCCATTTCCTCGGCCTCGGCCGGCGACGGCATCGTGGTTCGCGGCATCGAGCTGAATAGCGAGAAAAATACCGCTGATATCGCCAAGACCATCATCAAGGGGGATTATAATTTTGACATTAGCGATTTCGATACCACCGAACTGGCCGCCGGAATGCTGATGGGTACGACTCTGGCCGACAGATTGGGAGTCACGGTCGGCGATCCGGTTGTTCTATATTCTCTCCGCGGCGAGGACCTTCGCCGCAATCTGCGTCCGCGCATTGCCAAATTCTATATTACCGGGATTTTTGAAAGCGGGATGTATGAGTTTGACGCCGAGATGGTTTATATCCCGCTTCAAGCCGCCCAGAAATTATTCCAGATGGATGACGAGGTCACCGCCGTCCATATGAAATTGACCGATATTTATCTAGCCGATAAAGTGACCCCGGAAATCAAGGAGGCTATCGGACCGGGGTACGATGTTGTCCCCTGGAACGTTCTGCATAAAAACCTCTTCACCTGGATTGCCTTGGAAAAGAAAATTCTGTTTATCGGTTTTATTTTAATTGTGCTTGTGGCGGCGTTCTCGATTATTTCCACGCTGGTAATGCTGGCAATGCAGAAAAGATCCGAAATTGGCATCCTTAAAACCTTCGGTTCGACCGCCGCCTCAATTCGTAAGATATTTATATACAATGGCTTATCAATCGGTCTGGTTGGTGTTATCTGTGGCTGGTCCATTGCCTTAGCGGCCTCCTGGATTCAAAACAAATATGCCCTGATATCCCTGCCTGCCGAATTATATTTTATCGATTATCTCCCTATCGAAATCCATCCCTTTGACTTCTTCCTTGCCGGTCTGGTCACTATGATAATCTGCTTTTTGGCGGCATATTACCCCGCCTATCGCGCCGCCAAGCATTCTGTCATCGAGGTCTTAAGGCAGTAAAATCACAAGTTTCCGCCCTTTTTCTAAATGATTTGACGATTCTGACGAAAATAACTATATATATGTCAACCGATAAGATGGAGAAACGCTGAATTGGAAGCGGCCGAAAATAACCATCTTCTGGAAGCCACCGGGGTCTTTCGAAGTTTCGAGACCTCTGAAGGGACTTTAGAGGTTTTAAGAGGGGTGGACCTCGCCATAAATCAGGGTGAAATGGCGGCGGTGGTGGGGGAATCCGGAGTCGGCAAATCGACTCTTCTCCATATATTGGGGGGGCTGGATCGCCCCAATAAAGGGACAGTGGTTCTGAAAGGGGAGAGACTATTGGATAAAAGCGAAACCGATCTGGCTCATTTCCGCAACTCCAATCTCGGCTTTGTCTTCCAATATCATTATCTCCTTGAAGATTTCTCGGCGCTGGAAAATGTAATGATTCCGGCCCTTATTGCCGGGGTGAGCCGCCAGGAGGCCGCGGTAAAGGCGGAACATCTCCTTGTCGATGTAGGTTTAGAGAATAGGATGCATCACCGGCCTCGGCAGCTATCCGGAGGTGAACAGCAGCGAGTGGCGGTGGCGCGGGCGTTAGTTAATGAGCCGGGCATGGTTATTGCCGATGAGCCATCCGGGAATCTCGATATCAAGACCGGTGAGAAGCTTCACCGTCTCCTGGCCCAGTTGAATAATTCCCGAGGAACCACCTTTTTAATTGCCACTCATAATATTGATTTGGCCAAAAGTTGCCGAATAATTGTAAGACTGGTAAATGGCCAGGTTGGAGAGGTTATCCAGAACTAGGAAAAATATATGGTGTGTCAGGATTGCAATAAACAGCAGGCGACCGTTCATTTGACCCGGATCGTCAATAATGAGAAGGTGGTAGTTTCGCTTTGCAAGGATTGCGCCGCCAAGCGGGGCTTCCACTCGCCGCTCGATAATGTGCCTTTTCCTCTGGCCGAAATTCTTTCCAGCTTAATTCAGCAGCAATACAATCCCCGGAGCCAGGGCGAAGAACTGCCGGATCTGAAATGCCCCGGGTGCGGCATGACTTTCACCGAATTCACCCGGCAGGGACGCTTCGGATGCGGTGAATGCTATAAAACTTTTCGGGTGCAATTGGAGCCGATTATGCGGCGCATTCATGGTTCCTCGATGCATAAGGGAAAACTCCCAGTCGGGGAGGCCGCGGAGACACTTCCGATCAAGGAAGAAGAACGCCTCGAAAGTGAATTAAAAAAGGCGATTGACGGTGAAGATTTCGAGCGGGCTGCCGATTTGCGTGATAAATTGAAAGCTTTTAAAGAATCGTTGTTGGCTCCCAAAGGCGGAAATTGATGGAAATGTTTGAGGAAATGTCCAAACATCCCAGCGGCTGGCTCTCCGGACAGGGGGAAGAGAGTATGGTGGTTCTTTCCAGCCGGGTCCGCCTGGCCCGCAATATATCAGGGATGACGTTCCCGTCGGCGGCCGGAAGTGACACCAAAGACAAGGTCGTCGGTTATTTTGAATCGGCCCGGTCGCATTCCGACAAACTGGCCCGGGGAACCTTTGTCAGGGCGGTCGACTTGACTCAACTGGATCGAGAATTTTTGGTGGAGCGGCATCTGATGTCGCCGACTTTCATGCAGGATGACGGTTCCAGCGCCCTCTATATCGGAGAGAACGAGCAAGTTTCTATCATGGTTAATGAAGAGGATCATTTCCGAATTCAGGCCCTGTCGCCCGGTCTTAATCCGTCCGAAGCACTGCGCCTCGCGGGTGAATATGACAATGAAATCGGCAAATATCTGCAACTGGATTATGATCCCGATTTCGGCTTTTTGACCGCTTGCCCCACCAATGTCGGCACTGGGATGAGAGCCTCCGTCCTGATTCATTTGCCGGGTCTGGTCATCACCAAGGATATTGAAAAAGTTATTTCGAAAATTACCAAAATGGGCGTGGTCGTACGCGGATTTTACGGCGAGGGTACCGATGTCCTCGGAAATCTTTTCCAAATTTCAAATCATACCACGCTGGGCATTTCCGAAAAGGAGATACTCGATTTGATTACCGGGGTTACGAAATCAATAATTGAAGATGAAGCGGGCGCGCGACAACGCCTTATGGATGAGGCCTCGAATCAAATTATTGACAAGATCTGGCGGGCCTATGGCATTTTGAAATTCGCCCGGGTTCTGACGTCCGAGGAAGTCATGAATCTTCTCTCGGCGGTCCGCCTGGGGGTGGCTATGGGAATTATAGACTTTATCGATATTTCGCTGATTAATGAAATTCTGCTTTTATCCCAGCCGGCCCATATTCAAAAATATCTTGCCGAAGAAATGAACTCTGACCGGCGTGATGTTGTTAGAGCAGAAATAGTAAGGACGAAGTTGCAGCAGAGCCAAAATTGAGAAAAAATATTTTATAATAGGATGGTGACACCATGAATGAGATGTTCACAGAATTAGCCCGCAAAGCGATTGAATACGCCAGGGATGAAGCGGCCCGGCTCCGCCATGACTACATCGGAACCGAGCATCTTCTTTTGGGGTTAATTCGCCTGGGTGAAGGGCGGGCGGTCGAAATCATTAACAACCTCGGGCTGGAGGTCCAGGATTTGAAAGCCTCTATCGAGGAAGTCGTTCAGCCGGCCGGCGGAACCATGACGATGGGAAATCTTCCCCTGACGGCGCGCGCCAAGAAGACACTGGAAGTCTCCGGTCAGGAAGCCCGCGCCCTTAAATCGAAAGATATCGACACCGAGCATATCCTTCTCGCTCTCCTGAAAGATGAAGAAGGAGTCGCGGCGCAGGTGCTTTCGATGTACGAAATCGATTACAAAGAAGTCTATGAGGAACTGAAAAATATCCAGAGCGGCAAACCGTCTTCCTTCAAGCGGAAACGGAAAAAATCCAAAACCCCGGCTCTCGATCATTTCGGCCGCGACCTGACCGAACTGGCGCGGCGGGGGCGGCTCGACCCGATTATCGGGCGCGAAGATGAAATCGAGCGGGTCAGCCAGATACTCTCCCGCAGAAAGAAAAATAATCCGGTCCTTATCGGCGAACCGGGGGTCGGTAAGACCGCGATTGCCGAAGGATTGGCGCAGAAAATTGTCGAAGGCAAGGTGCCGCAAACGTTGGAGAACAAGCGCCTCGTGACTTTGGACATGGCCTCGCTCGTGGCCGGTACCAAATACCGCGGCCAGTTCGAGGAGCGCCTCAAGGCGGTCATGCAGGAGATTATCAACTCCAAGGACGTGATTATTTTCATCGATGAGTTGCATACCATCGTCGGCGCGGGCGGTGCCGAAGGTTCTCTTGACGCCAGCAATATTTTCAAGCCGGCCCTTTCCCGCGGCGAATTGCAGTGTATTGGCGCGACTACTCTGAACGAGTACCGTAAGTACATCGAAAAAGATGGTGCCCTTGATCGCCGGTTCCAGACCGTCATGGTGGAACAACCATCGACCGACAACACTGTGAAAATTCTCAAAGGTCTCCGCCAGAAGTATGAAGAACACCATCGCATCGTCATCTCCGATGAAGCGGTCGAAGCGGCGGTGAAACTTTCCAATCGCTATATCAGCGGGAAATTCCAGCCGGATAAGGCCCTCGATGTTATCGATGAGGCCGGTTCGCGGGCGCACCTGGCGACTTTCGCCAAACCCAATGAATTCAATGACATTGAAAATGAGATAACCCGCCTGCAGGACGAAAAAGAGAAGGCGGTTAAGAATCAGGCCTTCGAGCGGGCCGCCCAATTACGCGATGAATTGAAATTCAAAAAAGAAAAACTGCAGGATATGAAAAAAGATTGGGAGGAACAGCGCGACAAACAGCGCGTTGTTCTGACCGAAGAAGATATCGCGGCGGTCGTATCCAAGATGACCGGTATTCCTCTTTTCCGTCTCGAGGAAAAGGAATCGAAACGGCTTCTCCGTATGGAGGAAGAACTCAAGAAGCGTATTATCGGCCAGGATGATGCCATAACCAGCATTACCCGCGCCATTCGCCGCGCCCGCGCCGGCTTGGGCGATCCCCGTCGGCCGATCGGTTCCTTCATTTTCCTCGGCCCGACCGGTGTCGGTAAAACCGAATTGGCCCGGGCCCTGGCGGAATTCCTTTTCGAAGATTCCGAATCGCTCATCCGCATCGATATGTCGGAATATATGGAAAAATTCGCCGTCTCGCGTTTGATCGGAGCTCCTCCGGGATATGTCGGGTACGAAGAAGGCGGCCAGTTGACCGAGAAAGTTCGGCGTCGCCCCTATTCGGTGGTGCTGCTCGATGAAATCGAGAAGGCCCATCCGGATGTCTTTAATATTCTACTGCAGTTGATGGATGACGGCTCCCTGACCGATTCCTTCGGCCGCCGGGTCGATTTCCGCAACACCGTGGTTATCATGACATCCAACATCGGGACCCGGAGAATAAAAGACAGCAAAACCTTGGGATTCAGCGGCGGGCAGGAAGATACTTCGTTCGAATCAATGAAGAAAAAAGTGACCGAAGAACTGAGAAAACTATTCAATCCGGAACTTTTGAACCGAATCGATGAGGTAATCATTTTCCGCTCCCTCGAAATCGAACATATCAAGCAGATTGTCGATATTCTGGTGGCCGATGTGGCGAAACGTCTGGCGGAAAAAGGTATCAGTTTCATTCTGACCGATCCGGCCCGTGAATTTCTGGCGCATAAAGGTTATGAGCCGATGCTCGGGGCGCGGCCGCTCAAGCGGGCGATTCAGAAGTACCTCGAAGATCCTCTCGCCGAAGAATTGCTCCGCGGCCAGTACGCCGGCGACTGCAATCTGAACATCGGCGCCGATGAGGAAAAGTTACTGTTCTCCTTCAACGACCGGCCTGTGTCCAATGGCAAGACCGAAAAGGTCGCTAAATAGAGTCTCTATATACTCGATTCAGTCCCGTCCATCCGTGAGGGTGGGCGGGATTTTTTGTGTCAATATGCCTGCATATATTTGACTTGCTATTTCAGCCGATCGGGATATATTTATTATAAGGGAAAGATTATGGTAACGATGCCTTTTTGGCCAGTTTCATTAATAATCATTCAGCGCCGTAGTAAAGGAGTCTATTTATAGAAGAAGAGTTATCGATGAAAATGTGAAATAAACGGGATTATGTCGTGAGGTCCCCCATGAAGAATTTCATAATCTTTCCATCGATTCTTCTTTTAACGTTGACATCCGCCTTTTCGAACCCTCTGTCCGAAGCATACCAGCAGGATTTGATGAGCCGGCTGGAATTCATTTACGGTAACGGCCCTCGCCCGGCGGCTTATGACAGTGCCCGCATGTTTCCCCATTGCGGAACATCCCTGGCTTTTGAAGCGATAACCAATGCCGTCAATATGAGCGAAGTGTACAGGTCGCGGATTGTCGAACTGTTCTCCCGCCCGTCACTGCCCTACGCATACAATTCACCCGCCGGATATTTTATGGTACATTATGCACTGACCGATTCCGATGCCGTCTATCAACCCGATGTCGATACCACTGTCGACGGTGTCACAATTCCGGTCTATGTTTTCAAAGTGGCTCAAATCGCCGATTCGGTTTGGGAATTTGAAGTAAATCATCTGGGATACCCGGCCCCGCCGTCCGATGGTTTCTATCCCGCAGGGGACGGCCCCCGCTATGACATATATATACGCAATTTATCATCTGGGATCTATGGTCAGACACCGCCTGATTCGATTATTAATGACCAGCGAAGGGCCTCATTCGTGGAAATCGATAACTTGTACAATTTTGCACCATATGTGAATCGTCCATTGGACGCCGCCCGCGTGACCATTGCCCATGAATTTTTCCACGCCATTCAGTATGGGATGGATTATAGCGAATACGACGGGCCATCGTACGATATGAAACTATACTGGCAGGAGATGTCTTCCACCTGGATGGAGGAAATGGCCTACGACGATATTAATGATTATTATGGCTACCTGCCGACATTTTATAACAATCCCTGGTTGTCTCTTATGGATTTCAGCGGCGGTCTGGACGTCCATCCTTATGCCTCGATGCTTTTTCCCCTTTATTTAACTCAAAAATGGGATACCGCGATTGTCCGCGACATCTGGGAGAAGTGCCGCGATTTCGGCGTCGGTCCGAATTTTCTGCAAGCCGCCGACAGCGCCATTTCTGAATTTTCAAATGGAAGATATCATTTGCGCGAAGCCTTTACAGAATTTGCCGTCTGGAATCTATTCACCGGGAGCCGTGCCTCCCGTGCCCCTGACAGTCTTAAATTCGAAGAAGCCGCCGCCTACCCTGAGATTCCGGGCGAGGTTTTCATTACTCACGATTCGGTCCCGGTGCTGATGAGTTGGCCCTGGCCCGATTCGATTCCCGGAATAACTCCTCAGAAAATGACCTTCTTCAGGAATCGCGTTCCCGAGAATCTGGGAGCCAACTATATTGCTTTCAACGATATTTTTACTGTCCCCGATTCGATTTCGATAGTTTTTTTCGGCGATTATGAATCCGGTCTCAATTTGGAATGGAATCTGGGGTCTGTTATGGAGCCGATCGATAGAATGGATCAATATCAGATCAAATTGAAGCCGCAGCCGCCCTTGGCCGCCATTTCCGAATCGTGGCCGACCGCGGATAACTATCGGCTGTATGCCATTGTCAGTCTGGTCAGTACCAATCCCGCCGCCTATCCGTATGACGCGCCGAGAAGGTATCCATTCGGTTACAGTGTCTCCGATACCGCCGGTCCTTATGTTCCCGATACAACCGCCTTGGTGCAAATCAACGCTCCCTATCCGAATCCTGTTACCGCCGGAATTTCGTCGGTTAATTTTCAGATTCAGGGACAGGTTCCGGAATCACATGTGGCGACTCTGAATCTGACCATATTCGATATTGCCGGGAGTAAGGTACACGAGTTGAGTTTTGATTTCTTGGGTACCAATCCGATTTTCGGCACTCAGACCTGGGAGGCGGAATGGAAATTGGATAACGGCAAAGGAATTTCCGTGGTACCCGGCGTTTATCTTGCCCTTTGCAGGGTCGGCTTTGACAACGGCTCTCCAGATGTAATTCGCCGGTTCAAATTGGCGATTATTAAATAGCATCGGCCCGAAACATGATCCGGAAAACCGGAGTCCGATGCCCGGAAATCAGGTACCGCGTCGGCGATTTTTTATTTGTTCGATAGGTGATTTCGCCCTATGATGAGTTATCCATAATGGAATGAAAGGAGAAATCGATGGAAGAAAGAGCGCTAATTACCGGTGCCTCCGGCGGCTTCGGGCTGGAACTGGCCAAAATCTTCGCGCGGAATCATATTGACCTTTTCCTGGTTGCCCGAAGCGGGGAGAAACTGGCGGATTTAAAAAAATCACTGCACGCGGAATATGGGGTCGATGTAAGTATTTTGGTAAGAGATATTTCGGATAGAAGTGCGCCGGAAGAAATTTTTGAGCAGGTCAAAGCCGACGCTCTCCAGGTCGATTGCCTGGTCAACAACGCCGGTTTCGGAGATTTCAGCCCGTTTCAGGAGTCGGATTGGAACAAGCTGGAAAGCATGATAGACCTGAATATCAAATCCCTCACCCATCTGACCAGGCTGTTTCTTCCTCCCATGATAGAACGAAAAAAGGGCCGCATCATGAATATCGCCTCCACCGCCGCCTTTCAACCGGGGCCGTTTTGGGCGGTGTACTTTGCCACCAAAGCTTATGTCCTCCATTTTTCCGAAGCGATTGCCAATGAATTGAACGGGACAGGCGTGACCGTAACCGCGCTCTGCCCCGGACCCAGCGCCAGCGGATTTGCCGACACGGCCGCGGGAGGACAATCCGGGCTGTTTAAGAGAAAAAATCTTCCCTCCGCCGCCGATGTGGCGGAATACGGCTATTGGGCCATGATGAAAGGAAAGAGAGTCGCTATCCACGGCAATTTTAATCGCGTTCTGGCCTTCACGATAAGATTCGCGCCGAGAAACATGGTCACTTCGATTGTAAGGCAGATGACCAAACAGCGATAGGCCGGCCGATCCCGGCTCCAAAAAAGCCCTTGATTTTCTGCGATAAATTGTTATAATAGCCGGTTCCCGGGATGCCCGGGTTTGATAATTTGAATACAATATTGATGATATAGGAGTAGTTTATGGCTCATAAAAAAGGTGTCGGTTCCTCACGCAACGGCCGCGACAGTAAGGGTCAACGTCTGGGGACCAAAGCCTATGGCGGCGAAGCGGTTCCGGCTGGGACAATAATTGTCCGCCAGCGTGGCACCAAAATTCTTCCCGGTCTCAATGTCGGCCGCGGCAAGGATGATACCCTATTCGCCAAAATCACCGGCGTGATTAAATTCGAGCGGAAGGGCCGCGATAAAAAAATCGTATCGGTTTTGGAATAGCCGGATTGACTTTTTCAAATTTGAATCCGCACCTCAACAGGGTGCGGATTTTTTATTACTTCCGAGAATATCTGAAGTATTTCTGGACAAACTCGTTGCGCCATCATCTTAAAAACAGCAGCGCCACCCCGGCGACTGTTATCACTGCCCCGATTATTGCCCGTGGAGAGACTTTCTCTTTATAAAATATAATTACGAGAGGTATCACGAGAACCGGCACCGTTGACATTATCGCCGCTGCCACCCCGGTCTTGGTATGTTGCACCGCCACCAGCGACATCCACACCCCCAAAAATGGTCCCACGATAGCGCCGCCGAAGGCCAGCAGTACAGCCCGCTTATCAGCAAACTTTGATTTGAAATCTCTTAAATCACCGCGCACTATTCCGAATAGCCAGATCGCGACCACCGCCGCCAGCATCCGAATGAAAGTCGCCGGAAGCGGAAGTAATGTGTCGCCCATTCCGGCCTTGGCCAGCACCAGACCTATTGCCTGTCCGGCAGCGCCTCCCAGCGCCAGGATTATTCCCAGTTTTATTCTTTTCCTTTCGCTGTGCGATATCTGATTCCCATTAGTGTTTCTCTCCGCCGTGACCCAGACCATCCCGGCCACCGTTATCAGAATGCCGATAATGGCCTGAAACCCGAGCGATTCTCCCAAAAAAATCCAGGCGGTCACGGCCGCGATAATGGGCCAGACGGTGAAAATCAACAGCGATAGTCTTGGGCCGATTATCACATAGGCCTGAAACAGGCAAGCATCACCCATCGAAAGCCCGATAATCCCGCTTAATATCAGAAGGATATAGGACCGTGATGTAATCCCCGGTGGCAGGAGATGTCCCGTTGTTAAGAAGAGAGTGATTCCAAGAAGAATTGCGGCAAAGAGTATTCTGATTTTATTCAACCAGTAGGATCCGATTCTCCGGCTGGCCGATGTGAAAAACAATGAGGTCAACGACCAGAGAACGGCGGTCGATAGCGCGGCTAATTCACCCAAAAAAGGCATAGGCCAATATATATCGGGCCGGCTTTTCTCCAAATACTATCTGCGGCAATTCTGCCATAATCGTAACACCGTCAATATTGACATTCCCGCCCCGTTTGGCTATTATCGCATAATTGCCCAAGGGAGAAAAATTTATGAAGATTGCCCCATATTTTCTCTTTTTCTTGTTTCTGATCGCCTCGGTAACCATTTTCGGCGCCGATTCGACTCTAATTTCCGGTAACGAACCGTTAGCACCGGCCACTGATAGTCTTTCCGCGGCCGCCACCGCCACCATATCCCCGGATTCCGCCTCCAATTTTGTTTATCCCATCCCGGCCGAGCGGAAAGCCAAATTGATCGCTTATTCCCGCTTCAACAATATCTGGCGCTTCGCCGGATTTCTTATCAGTGTCGCCGTATTTCTTATCGTTCTCTATACCGGCCTTTCGGGGAAATTCCGCGACTGGGCGGGAAAGATCTCACGACGAAAATTTTTTGTTTACCTGTTCTATTTTCTGTTCCTATCAATCGCCCTCTTTCTTCTTAATTTTATTCCGGACTATTACCGCAATTTCATCGTCGAACACCAGTACGGCTTCTCCAACCAGACTTTCGGCGAATGGCTGGGGGATAATCTCAAATCGCTGGCCATCAGTTTCATTTTCGGATTTTTTGTCATCCTGGTCCTCTACTGGCTCATCAATCGGTTCCGGAAATGGTGGCTTTATTTTGCCATCGGGGCTATCCCCTTTATGGTCTTCGTGATAATTATCTGGCCGGTGCTGATCTCGCCGATGTTCAACAAATACGAACCAATCAAGAATATCGAGTTGCGCAATCAGATGGTGGCGCTGGCGGAAAAAGCCGGTATCCACAATCCCGATGTCTACGAGGTCAACGCCTCCAAGCAGTCGTCCAAGGTCAACGCCTATTTTACCGGAATGTTCGGTACCAAACGCATCGTATTGTATGATACTGCTATCAATAATTTTACGATTGATGAATTGAAATTCATCATGGGGCATGAAATCGGACACTTTGTGATGGGCCATATCTGGTACGGATTGATCCTGGCAATTCTTTTAGTCGGCTTGGCCGGGTATCTGGCGAACAAAATCCTTCCGCGCATCATCCGCAAAAACAGCCGCCGCTTCGGTTTCGATCGTGTCGGCGATATGGCCAGTTTCCCTCTTCTGATGCTCTTCATCACCGTTTTCATGTTTTTCGCCCAGCCGATAACGAATGGCGCCAGCCGCATCATGGAATATCAATCCGACAAATTCGGACTGGAAATTTCCGGGGTCACCGGCGATGAAGCCGCCACCGCCTTCGATAAATTATCGGTCTTTAATCTCTCCGATCCGAAACCGCCGGCCCTGATTGAATTCTGGTTTTATGACCATCCCGCTCTGCAGAAACGGATGGACCGGGTGCGCAATCTTTATGACCAAATGAAGAAGACAGGTGTATAAATTGATTGTTAGGACATTTACATAATTGCATTCGTGGAGAATTGATATGCGTCAAATAAGTACCGATGCCATCATCGAGGCCGTCAAAAAAATCTCGATTGATGCTTCTTTTGATTTGGGACACGATGTCGTGGAAGCAATGGAAAAGGCCCGGGCCGTCGAAGAATCGCCGGTCGGACGGGGTATTCTGGATCAGGTTCTGGATAACGCCAAAATTGCCCGCACCGAAATGGCTCCGATGTGCCAGGATACCGGATTTGCCGTTCTTTTTGTGCAATTGGGGCAGGAAGTTCAAATTGTCGGCGGCGACCTGACCGAAGCCCTCAACGAAGGCGTTCGTCGGGGTTACAAGGACGGCTACCTGCGGAAATCGATTGTGGCCGATCCGCTCTCCCGCAAAAATACCGGCGACAACACCCCCGCCATTATCCATCTGGAAATCGTCCCGGGCGATAAACTGAAAATAACCATCGCCCCCAAAGGCGGAGGTTCGGAAAATATGTCCGAGGTCAAGATGCTGAAGCCGGCCGATGGCATTCAGGGCGTCAAGGATTTTGTCATCGACCGGGTCCGACGCTCCGGCGGCAACCCCTGTCCACCGATAATTGTCGGGGTCGGTATCGGCGGGACCTTCGAAAAATGCGCCTATCTGGCGAAAAAAGCCCTCCTGCGCGAAGTCGGCAACCGTCACCCCGACAAGTTCTATGCCGACCTCGAAGTGGAACTGTTGCAGAAAATAAATAAACTCGGTATCGGCCCTCAGGGTTTGGGCGGAACCACCACGGCGCTCGATGTGCATGTCGAAGTTTTTCCCTGCCATATCGCCAGTTTGCCGGTGGCGGTCAATACCCAATGCCATGCCGCCCGTCACAAAGAAGTAATCATATAATCGGTTAAAGGAAATTGGAGATAGATTATGGCACAGAAAAAAAGTATCAAGACCCCGCTGACTGATGATGTCGTTATGGGCCTCAGGGCCGGCGATGAAGTCCTTATCACCGGGGAAATATATACTGCCCGCGATGCCGCCCATAAGAAAATGGTGGAACTGCTCGATAAAGGCGAAAAACTCCCGTTCGATGTCAAGGGTCAGATAATTTATTTCGCCGGACCAACCCCCACCAAACCGGGACAGGTCATCGGCTCGGTCGGCCCGACCACCTCGACCCGCATGAACGCCTATTCCCCCCGCATTATCGAAGTCGGCTTGAAGGGAATGATCGGCAAAGGAGAGATGGGCCCGGAAGTGGTCGCCAAAATGAAAGAGAAAAAGGCGGTCTATTTCGCCGCCACCGGCGGGGCCGCCGCCCTGATCGCCAAATCGATTACCGGCAACGAAATGGTTGCCTATGAAGAATTGGGCGCCGAAGCCATCCGCAGGTTGACCGTCAAGGATTTCCCCGCCATTGTCGCCCTCGACTGCCACGGCGGTAATCTCTACAAAGAAGGTGTGGCCAAATACGAGAAGAAATGATTCGTATCTCCTTTGAATTTTGACGTGCGGCGGCAAAATTCACTATAGCGCGGTGTTGAATTTCATTTGATGCGGCGTCAGGACCCCCGTCCTGACGCTCTTTTTTTGTCGAAAGTTACGGGAAGAAGGCGTTATATTATCGCAATGCAAACCGCTCTGCACATATATTCGCTGGTGCGCGAACTGAGCGACCGACTCATTGGTGCTGTCGTCTCCGGTACGGAATTCTACAAAAAGGAACGGGTGGCTTTCATCATGTTCAAGACCGATGACGGCACCCTCGCGCTGGGGCTGGCCTATCACCCGGTCGGTTTCGGCTCTTTCCTGATTCCGCGCGGAAAAATAGAAATCAAGAGCGACGAAAAACCGTGGCCGTTTTTTCAGATCGTCGAAAAAGGGAAAGTCATATCTATCCGTCAGTTCGGCCTGGACCGGATTTTCCAAATAGATATCGAATCGGAGAACAAAAAATTCGGCATTATTGTCGAAGCGATAGGCCCGCACGGCAATATCTGGCTGGTCGATTCCGAAAATAAAATCCTCGCGACTCTGCGAAATAAGAAATTCGATGACTCCTCCGTATATCTTCCGCCGCCCCCTCTCGATAGACTCAACCCCCTGCAAATGACTTTGGCGCAGTTTGAGGAATCTCTTGCCGCCGTCGGTGAAATCTCATTGGAGCAGTTTCTTAAAAAAAATATTCAGGGGATGGATGACAACTTGGTCGAAGAGATAATCTTAAAAACGGGACTGCGCCGCGAGTCACCGGCGGGAGAGACTCATCATGCGACCGCCGAAGAATTGCACCGCGAATTTCTTCAACTGGCCTCCCGCTTCGAAAATTATCATCACGGCTATATTTATACCCGGACCGGCAGAATATTGGTTTACCCTTTCAAATTGCATTCACTCGGGGATGATTTCACAAAGGCTAAATCATTATCGATAGCCATTTACGAAATGATTACGGCCAACAAAGAAAATAAGATCGAAGTATCGGAACAGGAGCGGGTGATCGATACGGTAACCAGATTTGCGGGGAAATTGGAAAAGAAAGAAAAAAATATAGAGGACGATCTGCATCAAGCCGATCGCTCCGATATATTTAAAAAATACGCGGAAATCCTGAAAATTAACCTGCCGTCAGTCCGGAAAGGAATGAAAGCGGTCGAATTGCATGACATCTATGGTGCCGCTGATGCCACAATAACCATTCCCCTCAATCCGGCCCTCAATGCCGCCGCGAACGCCGATGATTATTTCAAAAGATACCGCAAAGGTAAGGAATCACTATCGCTTTTGGAGCGCCGCCTCGAAATTGCCCGCAAAGAATTGAAAATGGCTCGAATTATGCTCGAGGAACTGGAGCGCGATTTCGACCATGCTTCGCAAAAATATGCTTCGGAGATTTTTGAACTTCTGCCGAAAGAGACCGTCAGGAGGGAAAAGGCCCCGCGCCTGCCGTACCGGGCCCATACCCTTTCGACCGGGGTCACCATTTTTATCGGAAAAGACGGCGCCGACAACGACGCCACCACTTTCGGTCATGCCAAGCCGTATGAACTGTGGTTCCATACCGCACAGTGCCCCGGATCCCATGTGGTGCTGAAATTTCCGGACAAGAATTTTCAACCGTCGAAAAATGAAATTGCCGAAACCGCCGCCATCGCCGCCTATCATTCCAAAGCCCGCCATTCCAAAACCGTGCCGGTGATATATACCGAGCGCCGTTATGTTCGCAAGCCGCGCGGAGCCAAACCGGGGCTGGTGACGGTGGAGCGGGAGAAGATGGTGATGGTCGAACCGAAAAAAAACGAGTGATTAATTCGATGAAAATCAGATTGAAAGCGGAAGAAACCATGCGGTTGTACCGGGACCTCTCCTGGCTCTGGCCTATTATCTCGCCCCCTGAGACCTATATCGACGAAGGGGAATTCTTTATTGAAAAAATAAAGGAATGCTCGCCGGGCGCAAAAACCCTTCTCAATCTCGGCTGTGGCGGCGGACATCTCGATTCCGTGCTCAAGCGGGCATTCGATATCACCGGCATCGACATCAATCCGCAGATGCTTCTTCTGGCCCGGAAACTCAATCCCGAAGTCGAATACCTTCTCGATGACATGCGGATCGCGCGCATGAACCGGGAGTTCAACGCCGCCATCATTCATGATGCCTCGGTTCATATGGAAACTCTCGAAGAACTCAAAGCCGCCTTTCTGACCGCCTATATGCATCTGAAAAAAGACGGTCGCTTGATTACCTATGTCGAAGAATGGCCGGAACATTTCGTCCAGAACCGCACCGTGGTCGAGAATTTCAAAAAAGATAATATCGAAGTGACCTATATCGAAAATAATTATGATCCTGACTCCGATGATGAAAATTATGAATGTACCTTTGTTTACCTTATTCGCCGCGAGGGTTTTCTCGATCTTCAGACCGACCGCTATATTCTCGGCCTATTCCCCGTCCGGAAATGGATAGAAGCGCTCGAAGAAATCGGATTCGAGGTCACCGTGGGCCAATTCGCCCCGTCAAAAATGCCTGACGCTGCTTCTTCTGAAAAATACCCCCTTTTAGTTGCGAGGAAAAAGTAAGTGCCGGGCAGGGAGATTCTGCTCCTGGGAAACGATCGGCTTTACAAAATTGCCGAGACCGTCCGCCGGGAGGAATTGCCCCTGATCAAAAGTATTGTCACTGATATGCATGATACGATTCTGGCGTTTCGCGAGAAATATAATTTCGGGCGGGCCATCGCCGCTCCTCAGATCGGGGTCGGAAAACGTCTGATTTATATGCTCGGTGATCCTCCTGAGGTTTTTATCAATCCGGTCCTCTCCTTTCCCGATTCTGAGGAAATGGAGGTCTGGGACAATTGCATGTCGTTCCCCGATCTGATGGTTAAAGTTAAAAGATTCAAACGCACCAAAATCGATTTTTTGAATCAGGACTGGAATCCAACCTCAATGAAATTGGACGGCGATTTGTCGGAACTGCTTCAGCATGAGTGTGACCATCTTGACGGCATCCTTACCATAACTCGGGCGATCGACTCCCGCTCCTTTATGCTCCGCTCCGAGTATCTTAAAATAGCGGCTCAATAAAAAACACTCTCGAACCCTTCGGGTCGGAGAGTGTTCCTTTGCGAGGTTTGACAGAACCGAATATCACCCTATTCGCATGATATCCGCACCACTTCGTCTCCGTCAATTACTTTGATTTGAAATTCTTTCAGCCCGGCCATGATCTCGTCGAACTGCTCCGGTTTCATGTTGGCGAAATTGAAGTTTATCCCCTTTTCTCGAAAGGCCGTTTCGATCTTTTCTCTGGCTTGTTCGGGAATTAAAGACGACATCTTCATGCCCGCCCGCATCAGGGCCAGCGGAATCTTGATTTTCACGATTTCGCTGCCGTGATTTCCGTGTGCGCCATGACCGGGAATGACCAGAATCTTCAAAAAACGTGGATTCTGTCCAGGCTGAGGATCGTGATCTCGGCCGGGCCCGAAAGAATCGGATTCGGAGTCGTCATCTTTTTCATAATCATCATCACGGTCGCGGTCGGCGTCAAGGGCATTAAGAAGTTCCTCGGCTTCATCGGAGGTAATTTTTCCGGAAGCCACCATTTCCAGAATACGACGGCGTTCTTCATACATCTTTTCCTCCTTTTTTCCCTTTCAAAATTTCAATGGCCTCTTTGGCCGTTATGTCACCTTTTTCGAGACGATCCAGAATTTCATTTTTTGGAGCCGCTGGGGCCGCTTCGAATTTGACAAAATTGAGCAGTTCCCCGATTCGATTTAACCGGCTTTTTATGGTCGGATAACTTACCCCGAATAATTGTTCCATTTCTTTGATGGAGCCATGAGTCCGCACGAAGGCCGCCACAAAGACCTGGTCCTCCTGGGTCAGCCGCGCTAGAGGCGGTAATTCAAAATCCCCCTCAATCACAATATTCCTTCCGGTCAGCCGAACCCGCTCTATCGCCATCGCCTGACCCTCGGTCAATTTTGTCAATTCTTTCCAATCCTGCGCCATTTTGGCTCCTTTAATTAACTTCTATTATTAAACTACGGGATAAATTAATAAATGTTGCATATAATATCAATAAAATTAATAAATATGACACCATTTATTAATAATATTAAATGAGATATTTTTGGAGAATAATCCGCTAAATCTTTGTAATTATTTGAATTCCAGTGACTTAACCAAACATCACCAGAGCCGTTCCCGTTATTCCAAGGGCCAGTCCGATAATCTTCTGACGGTTAAGTTTTTCTTTGAGAAAGAGATAGGCGAATACAAATATAAAAATCGTGCTGGTCTGATTCAGGGCGGCCGCAATCGATGCCTGCGTTATTTTCATCGCCGCCAGCCATAAGATCATCGATAAATATGCTCCGGCAAAGGATCCGGAGACGGTGAATACCCACCCCTTGGTATTCATCTTTGGGAGAGCAATTTTATTTCTGTCCTTATGAATCAGGGTGGCGATGACCAGAACGCCGATCCCACTAAAAAGCCGCATCTCCGTGGCCCATAATAACGGGGAACGAGCCAGAAGCGGTTTGATTATCACCACGCCGGTCGCGGTGGCGATATTGGCCACGGCGCCGTAGAAAATCCCCAGCCAAAGGTCCCGGCGGCTTATCTGATGTTTCTCGTGCCCGTTTTTTCCGACCGCTGTCAGTACCGCCGAGATAATCATCATCGCTCCCAATACCTGTAGAAAACCGAGCTGTTCCCCTAGAAAAATCAGTGACAGGGCTATTATAAAAGGACTATAAAGACAGGAAACAATCGCCGATAACCCCGCTCCGACCAGATTCAGACTTTTGAGCAGAAAAGTATCCGCGATCCCCAACCCGATAATCCCGCTCAGGAACAGAAGCAGATAATCGCCTATGGGGACATCACGGAAAATCGTCTCTCCCATAAATGGCATGGTAATCAGGATTAAAAGAACTGCCAGAACATTCTTGAACAGGTTGAGCGAAATCGGGTGCATCTGCTCACCGCTCTTTTTGAAAAGGATGACCGCCCCGGCCCATACCAGGGCCGTGAGAATCGCCAGGATCTCGCCGAAATATGATGTCATTCTTCGCTCATACTTGATTGGCCTTGGAATGTACCTAAAGCGGTTGAGATGTCAACAGACCGGATCAAAATTTTATCCGGGTAGAGAATAAAAAAAGGACAAGGAACGAATTCCTTGTCCTATTACAATGAATCAAAATGAAGCGGAGTTTATCTCGCCATCTATTTCTTCATTGTGGGAGCGGGAGCCATTTTTTCACCTTTATAGTGCTGCGACTCGGAGCAATTTATTGTCAACGTGGTCGGTTCCTTTCCATTCCGGGTCCAGGTGACCGTCGCGTCCAGTTTATTATCCTTCACCGTGCCGTTCCATTCCATTTTACCATTCATTTTGCTCATGGTTTCGGCTTTGAACGAAATTGTCCCATTTTCCTCGGTCGCGGTATAAGGGGCCGGTTCGAAACTTTTCATATCCGCCGATTTGGAATGAAGCATCCCGTCGCGGAAATATACTTCGTCGGTTTCATTGGCCCGAGTGCCGTTGCCGGTTTCGGTGCCGGAAAAATATTTGCCGTCGAGAATTCCCTTATGACTCCCGGATTTCATATGCGACATCTTGGTCGATTTCGCCATCGTCTTCCCGGAGGTCATGCCTTGCGCCATAGCCGGAGAGAAGCTCCACATTATCAGTGCCGTTCCCAGGATTGCCATCATGGCCATCTTCAGTGTAAAGATTTTCCTAAGCATTTTCTTCTCCTTTGCCCGGATTCTTTTTATCCGCAGGCTCGCTAATTCTCGAAAGACNCTATCACATACGGCCGGAGAAATTCTCTTTTTTGTCACCACCTCCTTGTCGATATATTTGGCATTCTCCCGATGTGATATAGTATTATACCTTGCACGCCGATAAAGTTTCCGGGATAGAAAAAATCTCTCGGATCTTCGAAAATCAGGAACTCTCTGAACGGCAAGGGATTGACCGTCACCCCGTTTCTAAAATATACCGGTTTAGTCGATTATTTTTAAAATTCCTCGTTTTTCGCTTATTTTTTTATTGACGGGGTTGTTTTGACAGGATATAATAGACCTTTAAGGTGCATTGTTATCAGGGGCAGAAAAACCGGGCCGATTTGCGCCCGCGCTTGACGATAATCTTGTACCTGAAAGAATAAAGGAGCGAATAAATCGCCTATGGGCGAAAGATTAACAAGGAAAGCACAATACCGGGACTTCATAAAATTACCGGTCCGTGACGGTTTTCCGTCCGGGCCATCCTTTTTTGGCATTAACGGCCATCCCGAAAGGGGTGGCCGTTTTTTAAATCTGTTATTGGTGGAGGTTTAACCGATGCGTCATTTGGATGTCATTCAAGGAGCGTTCAAGGATACTACTTATCTTCGCTCCAAACTCCTGGCGGCGGCCCGGGACTGGTTTGAAGAGAACTCCTTCATGGAAATTTCCGTTCCCTGTATCACGGGAGCCACCGGCTCATGCGAGTGGTTCCCCAACGCCATGCCGGTCACGATGTTCAATGAAAACGGCGGCGAACTGAACATGTTCCTGCGCCAGACCGGGCAACTTTATCTCGAGGCCTTTACACAGACTCACAACCGTGTATACACCATCGGCCCTTCGTTCCGCCAGGAGCGGAAGGTTTCCAACCGGCATCTCTGCGAATTCACCCTGATCGAATTCGAGGGACGCGATTTCGAACTGGACGGCCTCATGAACCTGATTGAGTCGCTGATTCAGAAAATGTATCGGGCGGCGGCCGACATCAGCAAATCCCGGGAATTGGAGCGCTACACCGAGATGCCCTTCAATCGGATTAAATATGCCGATGCCGTTACGCTGCTCAAAAGAAACAAATTCGAGATCGAGATGAATGATGATCTCGGAAGCGCCGAGGAACTCGCAATCTGCGCTATTCTCGGTTCCCTGCCGACCTTTGTCACCCATTATCCCTCCGATCCCAAACCGAAACAGGGGGGTGTCATCAAGTTCTTCTCGATGAAACGCGACAACGGCGAAACTCTCTGTTGCGACCTGCTCCTGCCGCACGTCGGCGAGTCGGTCGGCGGTGCGGTCCGGGAAGGGAAAGTCGAGGTTTGTCGGAAACAATTCGAAGAATCTTACATGTATGACCATCTGGTGGAACGAAATGTCGATCCGGCGCAGTTCGGATGGTATTTCGAGGTTCTCAAGCACGGGCAGGGTCAATCGTCGGGATGCGGCATCGGCTTCGAACGGGTGGTGCAATCGATCCTGGCGTTGGTACGGAATGTGTCATCGATCAAGGCGGCGGTGGAACTGCCTCGTTCACCCGATTACCTCGTGCCGTAAAAAGCACGATTTGAATATTTTCGCTATCGGGCCCGATAGCTTTTGACAAAATAAAACGCCGCGGATCCGAATATTATCACGATGAAGATGATGATAAATTCGGGACCGAGAGCCTTTTCCTTCCCCAGGGCAATCCGGATAGTCTGATATTCGAGCAGACTGAACAGCCAGACTATTTCCATTTTCAGCGAAGACAGAAAAAGGGTCGCGAGTTCCTGTTGCCGGTGAAGATTCTGCGGTGCGAACTTCCAGGGATAATTGTAGATTTTGGGATAGCGGATGACCACGTTCAACGCGATATATATCACCAGACTGATGGCGGGAAGTAGAAGCAGGGACGCCTTGGAACTCCACTGATCGACATTCCCGGCCAGACTGTAATGGCTGGGAATCCGATCCGGCAATATTGACCAATAATATCCAACCAGAAACAGCCCCAGCGCCAGCCCCACCAGCGCCGCCAATTCGATGGTCGATTTCAAATAAGCACCCCGCTTTCTTCCCGTGCCTGCATGATTATCCGCGCGCACGCTTCGGCATCCGAGAGCGGGTCGTGATGATTGAGCGGGATGCCGAATCGTCCGCAAACATCGGGCAGACGGGTAGGATAGATATTCCACTTTTCCCGCGCCAGTTTCATGGTGCAGACAAATCTTATCCGCGGCTGGGTGATACCGGCTTCGAAACAACAGGTGCGGAGCACCCCGCGGTCAAACGAGGCGTTATGCGCCGCCAGAAATTTGGCCCCTTTAATAAAATCCCTGAATTGAGGCCACAAATCGGCGAATGACGGCTTGTCGACAACATCATCCCAGGCGATACCGTGCAACCAGGTAAAGGCAAACTGGCGATCCGGCGGGCGGATTAATTCCACCTTGCGATCGATAATTAGCCCGTTCTCGACCCGGACCAGCGCCAGGGCGCAGGCGGAGTTGGGATAATAATTGGCCGTCTCGAAATCAAGCGCCACAAAGGGCGCCGAGAAATTTACCGGTTTCCCCATAATCGGATATTTTTTTCCACACCAATTTTCGGAAATATAAGAAATCGGCCCGAAAAATTCAATCCGCCCGCCGCCGTCAGGATTGTGGCGCTTTCGCCCTTGACGGATTCCGGGTCTCCCTTATATTATAAAAGAATGGGGAAATTTTATGGGGAGGGGATATGATGTCGCGAAAATACTATTCCTGTTTTGTTATTGCGCCTCATCGCGGTCCTCTCGCTCCGGACGTAAAGTTGAGATTTTAGGAGGAGACAATGTCAAAATTATTAATCCTCACCCTGAAAGGGATATTTCTGATACTAATATGTGTGTCAGCCGTGGCCGGCTTTCCCAGTCAAGCTAAAAGAATACCTGGAAATAATAATGCGAAAGTCTTCGCCGAGAGCCCGGATGATATCTATTGGGATTCCACCATTTCACCCGGAAGCCAGGGGCTGAACGGCCAGGTTTTGGCGATGATAGTCTTTGACGGCAAACTGATTGTCGGGGGCGATTTTACCGCCGTTGGTGAAATAGCGGCCAACCATATCGCATCCTGGGACGGCGCCAACTGGTCGCCACTCGGATCAGGGACAAACGCTTATGTCACCGCCCTCACCGTCTATAACAACAAGTTGGTTGCGGGGGGAGTGTTCACTACAGCGGGCGCTTCCAGCGCCAGTTGAATTGCCGTGTGGGACGGTAATGACTGGTCACCGCTCGGGACAGGTATCGGGGATGGCCCTTATTCCTATAGCGTCGTATCCGCACTGGCAACCTATAATGGCAAATTGATAGCCGGAGGCGTATTCACCAGGGCCGGAAATATCGACGCCACCGGAATTGCATCATGGAACGGCACTTCATGGTCCGCCGTGAGTGAGAGTGTTATCGGGGATGTCTATGCTTTCACTATCTTTGATCATAAACTCATAGCCGGGGGCTGGTTTGTAAAGGCCGGCAATGTCGACGCCATGGGGATAGCCTCGTGGAATGGAACAGCATGGTCAACGATTGGCTTCGGTCTGGATGCCATGGTTTATTCACTTTATGTCTTCGATAATTACCTCAGAGTCGGCGGCTGGTTCACCCTGAATAATTCTATAAATGCGGCCGGGGTGGCGGTATGGGACGGAATTCAATGGTCGCTCCCCGATTCGGGCATGACGGCGGGCGTCCACGCTCTGCAGGGATTTGATAATAAATTGTATGCGGGCGGCACTTTCACTAATACTCCTGACGGTAGCGCCAATCGGATAGCTTCGTGGGATGGCGCCTCCTGGTCCCCGCTGGGCTCCGGTGTCAATGACGATGTTTATGCCATGGCGGTATATAACGAAAATCTGCTTGTCGGCGGGGTTTTCACCTCCGCCGGCGGTAAAGAATGTTCCTATCTGGCCCAATGGACCAGGAAATCGACAACCGCTGTTGCATCCGATCGGGAAAATAATCTGCCCGGCGAGTTTGCCCTAAGTCAGAACTACCCCAATCCGTTCAATCCCGTCACGGTGATAGAATTCAGTGTCCCGAAACGATCCCATGTGACCATCGATCTTTTCAACATGCTGGGACAGAAAATACGGACATTGGTGAACGAAACCAGACCGGCCGGGGAGTACCGTATCGAATGGGATGGCCGCGATGATGCCGGCAAAGCGGTTGCCACCGGCGTATATTTCTACCGCCTTCAAGCCGGCGACTATACCGCTTCGAAGAAGATGATATTGTTGAAATAGTCCGATATTGCGGTGTCGTCACTCCAGCGCCAATATATATTCGAGTTTCAGCCCGAAGGTCCCGTCCGTTACCTGTTTCAATAAATTGTCGAGCATCGCCTGATAATACAGAGTCGCCCGGAATTGATCCAATATGCCTTGAACTCCAACGCCGACGGCGTCCTGATAACTATCGTCCGCCGCCGGTTTTTTGCCGGCCATCCAGTATGAGTTGACATATTCGACAATGCCCCGGACCTGCCGGAATCCGGCGTTCAGACCGATACCGTTTTGCATCCATAATTCGCTGTGTCCCCAGGATCCATCGGGGATATACCAGGACGGCCAGACTTCGGCATAGAGTGTTAAAGAGGGCGAGGATTTGAAGCGAAACTGGAGATTTGGTCCGAGCGTCCAATAATTAACGGCAAATCGTTCTCCGTGATAAAAATTCGAATACCATCCGGCGTACATTGCCCAGTATTTTGAAGTGCAATGGCAGTCCCCCTCCAGCCCCGGTGCCGTGTTCAGAGTAAATTGCATCGAGCCGATAAAAAGACTCTTTTCCCCCAACCGGAAACCACTCCCGAGTCCGAGGGTCACATTGCCGAAAATTGTCCCGTTGATTTGTTTGGAGGTCGTGACGCCGATCGGAATATACGTATAAACAAGCCACCGGTCCGCAACCGGTACAAGGGCTGAAAACTCGAACGCCCCGCTGGGGAAATCGTATCCTTCCGATTTGACAAAATTCCCGTGCTGGGCATGCAGCGAAAACAGAGGGCCGCTTTCGGGGAACGGCTGAGTCACCAGCCCCTGCGAAAATCCCGCTGAAGTTAACAATAGATATAATATCGGAACGCAGATTGAAATTCGGACTATCCGCATACCAACCTCCGCAAATTGAGTTTTTTCGAAATTTTTGATCTCCCCGTCGAAATAATCTATATCTTTTTTCGCAATCTGACAAGACCGATTTGTCATAAATATATGACGGGTATTTTCCGGCTTGGATTTCCCGCAAATCCCGCTTATATTGGCGTTCGGATTTGCTTTTCGCACGGATCGGGGAAAGGAGCGTGGCGCGTGGAGCAGGACCTCTATCTTCTGGCGGCGACGGCCGCATCGCTGGGATTCATCCATACCATCACCGGGCCGGATCATTACCTGCCTTTTATCGTCATGGCCAAGGCCCGCCAGTGGTCGACCGCCAAAACCGCCTGGATAACATTTCTTTGCGGTCTCGGTCATATCGGGAGTTCGGTCGTCCTGGGGCTTATCGGGGTGGCGCTGGGGCTCGCGGTCTCCCGGCTGGAAGGCCTCGAATCGTTCCGGGGGAATGTCGCCGGATGGGCCCTGATCGCGTTCGGACTGATTTATATGATCTGGGGTATCCGGCGCGCCATTCGCAACAAGCCGCACACGCATATCCATTTCCACAAGGACGGAAGCAGTCACGAGCATCATCATACTCATCATGAAGAGCACACCCACGTGCATGAAAAAGGCGAGAAAGTCAATCTCACGCCCTGGATACTGTTCACGATTTTTGTTTTCGGGCCGTGCGAGCCGTTGATTCCGATCGTGATGTATCCCGCCGCGAAACATAGTACGATCGGGCTGGTGACAGTGACGGCGATTTTCGGCACTATCACGATATTGACCATGCTGACTATCGTTCTGGCCAGTGTCAAGGGCCTAAACTTCCTGCCGTCGGGCAAACTGGAGCGGTTGAGCCACGCCCTGGCCGGCGGCTCAATCTTTCTCTGCGGTCTCGCCATCCAATTTTTGGGACTTTAAGATTGCAGACCTCATATTGCCGAACCCCTGCCTGTACTGTCATTCCGGGCTTGACCGGGAATCCACAACCCTCATAATGTCGTTCCCGCGCAAGCGGGAATCCAGTTGCGCCCCTGCAACTTCTTGTCCCGCAACACGCGGAACAAAACGAAGCCGGGCCAAATTCCATGCAAGTGCGTGATTGGTATAGCAAAAGGAGAAATTTGGGTTCGCTTTCTGATACAAAAGGGGGCCCCATTTTTTGTATCTTTTCTCTCATCCGATTGAACAGGTGTAGATTACAGCAATATTTTAGTACATAATTGAACCGCAATTCATGGGGACAAGGATCGATTGGATGCAGGCAATTTATAATCATAATTATAGATCTCTCTGTACCCATTAGCCTTTTAGAACAGTCCACAACATAATGATGGCAAAATTGCTTTTGCCGAAAAATTATTGTGGCCCACCCCAAGGGGTGGGTTACCCGGCTAGATAATAATTGGACATAATTATAACCTCTCTCTACCTATTGGCCCGGCGGGGCGAGGCACATCGAAAAGATATCGAAATTGCACGGGCGGACGAGGGCACGGCACGCCGTGCCACTACGACGGCGAACATCGGGTGGAGCATTATGCCAGAAGATGTCGAAACCCCTCGTTCCGGCAAGAGCCGGATCTCGGGGAATTTCGAGCTGCCGAACTCACCGGTTCACATCAAATTGATGTCAATATTGTATGGTGCGAGGAGATAGCGCAAAGAAGATGTCGAAACCGCAAGGGTTTCGACCTACTCTTCTGTCTCAGGGGCGCGTGGCCCTGTGGTGGGAGGATGTTAATTAAGTTTAATCATGCAGGCGAGGGGTCACATCCCGACCAAAGGCCGGGCCAAGACCCCGCGCAACATTAACGTGGCACGTCATGCAAACAGACAGGTATTCGTTTTGGTGTCGGAAGAAAATGTCAAGACCCCCCGTCCGCGCATCACCCGGCCCCCAAGGGGTCGTTGACCTACCAAAGAGAGGATGTCGGATTTTTTTCCGGCAATTGCTGGGCTTGGAACCAAACCTCCGGCCGCTTTTTATCGTTGCCTATTAGCGCTCTGTGCTTTAAATTGTGGTGGAAGGCATTTGGATTCGACGGGAATAGGGATGATTGTCAAAACATCAATAAATGCTTCAATTTTCAATCCGGGCAACAATTCACGCGGTTTAATTTACGCCTGTTATATTCTGTCTGCTATCATGACATTATTGACCGTCATATCGCCCGCCCATGCCAAAGAAAAAATCAATTGGGATTCTCTGGATGCCGGAAATTATACCCCGCTGTGGCAGGACAGTGTGGAACGGCCCATAAAATGGATCCTTCCAATTGACAGCCAGTTTTTATTGGTCAATTCCGACACTTCCCTGGCCTGCTTTGAGACTCCCGGAGGAAGACTCCTGTGGAAAAATCCCTCTTTGAAAAATTCGGTCTTTTTGAATTCCGGGGCCATTCGCGGAGATTCCCTGATATATATCTCCAATGTCTATGATTCTAGTGAACTGCGCAACGCCGGCAAGCCGAATCATTATGTGAAGCATTATAGACTGATTCATTTTCATATGCTCAATTGCCGCGACGGCTCCGAACTTTGGAACGGCCGCCGATTCGGTTTCAACACCGTGTTCGGATTTCATTTCTTGCCGTCCATAGAAGCCATCATGATGTACGGGCAGGATTCAGCCGGATCTGATTTATTAATTGTCGCAGACATGAGATCGGGGTCAAAACTGTGGGGCGGGAGGGGACTAATAAATAAGAAGAAATTGGATTTATACAGATCCAATGAAAAAGTAAAGATTTATATCGGTAAACAGCCGCCGGTCTTTGATTCGCGGGAAACGATGATTACCTGCCTTGACGGAGAATATGTGCGCAAATTCATCATTCGCTCCGGTCAAATTATCTGGGAATATAAATTAAATGCCGGCGATGACCCCGCCCCTTTGGAGGGGTATGCCGCTATGACTCTAAACGAAGACAGTTCCATCATCGTCGTACCCTTTGATCATAAATTAATCGCTCTATCGACTGAAACCGGATTGCCGATTTGGAAGAAACCACCCAAATTCAATGACAAGGTGCGTCAGATTGCCTTTTTCAAAGGTGGATTGGTGGTATCAGGCGGGCCGGATTCAAAAATAAGTTATCGCAGATATTTCATGGCAAGGTTGAATGTAGACGATGGCGTCCCCTTATGGAAAAAGGAGCTGAGAAGAGGTAAGGAGCTCACAAATTTCATTTTACTGCAGGACAGGGCTTTGATCCTTTGCGATAGTGCTCTTCTGGATATTAATATTAATGATGGCTCCTACCGCGATCTCACCAGAGCAGTTAAATTCAAAGGGCCTGAAGATCCGCGACTGTTGCAGAGATTCAATGGTAATTTACTTCTTGAAACTTCATCTGAGTTGATGCTTTTAAGCGACAACGGCGATAAAATCTATCATTCATATCATGCCCTTCCGGGAGATAACGGTCTGGCATTAATTCTGGTGTTGATATCTCTTTATGCATGTGACATGGCAATTAATGGGGAATTGACACATCTCTATATGCCCCTTGGAGGTCCGGAAATGCCGAATGACAGCCCATTTGTCAGAAAAGGGGGGGATCATGCATTCATGTTTACAAATGTCAAAGTAAGGGATACCGCCAATAATGGCGTTTCCTACCTGGATTCACACTACGGTATCGTTAAATTAAATAAATTGTCTGGTCTGGTTGAATGTGCTATTGCCCTGGACGACGAACCAGATTTATATAAGATAGATGAGCGGGGTGTGATGCTCTATGTGGTGACCAAAAAGAAGCATATAGCCGGTTATAAATTTCGAGATTATGTGGATTCCGGGTCAAGCCCGGAATGACAAAATTGATGGGCGGGTCCGACGGAAGACCCGCCGCGCACAAATAAAGGGAGGGAAGATTCCGTCAGGAGAGACTCCTGACGGCGCAAAAAAAGACGGCAGACGGGGACGTCTGCCGGACACAAACAATTAGTGCGTTGCAGAACCGCAAGACTTCATCTGGGGTTCTCTCCTACAGAGGCTGACGATTTATGTTTTCACGATTATTTCGGCGATTTTATGCGAAGACGCATTTCTGGTTTCAGGCCGGCATCTTCATCAAATTCCTTAACGGGTTATTGGAAATAATAGGCGGATTGTTTCTTCTCTTTGTGCAGCCGGAAACAATGCGGCGCATTATAAGGATGATGACATTTCACGAACTTAGCGAGGACCCGAACGACCTTGTTGCCAATTATCTTATGCGTGTAGCCGGCAATTTTTCAATCCACGCCAAGATCTTTGGGACAATTTTCCTGCTTTCTCATGGCCTGATCAAAATCTTTTTGGTTGTGTCATTATGGAAACGCAGACTATGGGCCTACCCCGTAGCGATCATCGTGTTCGGCCTTTTTGCGATCTACCAGATATACCAGTATGCGGTCGGGCATGCGATCGAATTAGTCGTTCTAACGGTGGCGGACATTTTTATTATTATTTTGACCTGGGTCGAATACAAACGACTAAAACTGCAGGTGAAAACGTCGGGGTCAACCCTCGAAATGTGAAAAGTAACGACAGGCGGAAGGTAATAAAGAGGAAAATGTCAGACCGTCGTCACGCCGACAGATACCGGGGTGAGCCTGAAGTGACAAAATGGATGGATGGACAGGCTAAAGTCTGCCGCGCACAATAACCGGGCAGAACAGCAAGATTTCGTTTAGGATTCTGCCCTACGATATTCTATATTAGAAATTTTGCAGGGAGGTATTGTGAAAAATTATTCTTTAAAACCGCTTATTATCGGATTTTTCGTTTTTATTTTTTCTTTGCTTTTCACATTGGAAATTGCGGCGTCCTTGTCACCCTACATGCAATTTTGCGCCGAAGGATCGATAAGATTCAAAGAGCAACCGGTTCCCAATAAACCATTTGAGGTTGTCTTTACCTTTACTCCCGTTGATGATCTATGCCACAGTAGAAATATCCCCGATACCGCTTACTTAAAATTGGGAGGCAGTCTCAAATTTATATCCGGGGATACTATTCTAGTCGGTTATTTTGAGACAGGGGATTTGTACAAAATGGAGGCAAGTTATATCGCGGACACCGGAATATCATTCACCCCCAGAGGTGATATTGCGGCAAATCAAGTCAGGGGTATTGGAATGCCGCCGAATGGGCAGCCTGACACCGGAGTGCCCGCCAGGGCGGGGTTGTCCGGACCGACAATTGATTGGTCTATTAAAAAGGTTCCGACCATGCCATTGATTACAGTCAACCGCGACGGTTCCATTACCGCCGCGCAAATTGAAATTACTGACTCTTCTCTAAAAATGCTCCCCCGTCATCAAGTACCGGGGAAGATCGAGATCAACAAAGACACCCCGGTTCTTGATTTGCCTGAAGATCCCTGCCGGATTCAACGGGTCAATTATATTTTCCTTGATTCAAATGCCATATTGAAGGAATTGCCGATTACATACTTCAAATCAAGGACAAATATCATTCGAATTTCCGAAGAATTAAAAAATATTGCCCTGATTCGGGATGATAGTACCAGCATCGATTTTAAAAGAGATAGTGATTACAAGATTACACTATGGGAAAAGCCCGAAGGTTTGAATGTATATTGGAGCAACAGGTATTTTTATTTGCCGATTATAATTAAATAATTGCCATCGTCATGACCGGTTTCGACTCCCGTCCATAGTTCACTTTCCGCCGGTCATGTGATCGATTTCTTTGAGAAGAGTTGATTCGATCTCGGCTTCGCTCACCTTGCCGACAATCTTCCCCTTCTTGAACAGAATCCCTAACCCATCGCCTCCCGCGATGCCGACATCGGCGGCGGCGGCTTCACCGGGGCCATTCACGATACAACCCATCACGGCGACTTTTAGCGGGGTTTTGAAATGACGGGTTTTCTGCTCGATTTTCTCGGCCAGCGGAATCAAATCGATCTGGCACCGCCCGCAGGTGGGGCAGGCGATTATCTCGACGCCTTCTTTTTTCAGTTCCAGCGATTTCAAGATTGCTTTGCCGACTTTGACCTCTTCGACCGGGTCGGCTGAAAGCGACACCCGGATGGTATCGCCAATGCCGTTAATCAGCATGGCGCCGAGTCCCACCGAGGATTTGATGGTGCCAGTCTGAAGGGTTCCCGCTTCGGTGATACCGAGATGAAACGGGTAATCGACTTTGTCGGCGAGCATCATGTACGCCCAATAGGCGGTGTTGACATTCGATGATTTGAGGGAAATGACGATGTCGTGAAAATCTTTATTTTCCAGAATTTCGATTTCCCGCAGAGCCGCCTCGACAAATCCCTGCGGGTCATCGTGACCGTATTTTTCCAGAAGGTCTTTCGGGAGAGACCCGGAGTTGACCCCGATTCGGATCGGCAGTCCGGCGTCTTTGGCCGCCGAAGTTACTTCCTGCACTTTCCAGTCGGCGCCGATATTGCCGGGATTGATGCGGATTTTATCGACCCCCTGCTTGATCGCTTCGAGGGCCAGTTTGTACTTGAAATGGATATCGGCCACCAAGGGGATAGTGATTTTCGCTTTTATTTCTCCCAGTTTGGAGGCCGCCTCGTCATCGAGCACCGCCACCCGGACAATTTCGCACCCCTCGGCCATCAAGCGCTCGATTTGCGCCACGGTGGTCTCGACATCGCGGGTGTCGGTGGTGGTCATCGACTGCACCGCAATCGGGAAACCGCCGCCGATTATCACCGACCCGATTTTGACCGCCCGGGTTTTGCGCCGAGTGGGGGGATATTTAAGTTCCATATATATATGTTGACCTGTCGGAATTATTGCATAATTTACCAGTTTTACGAGCAATATCAACCGAAAGTTGGCTGAAGTTGGTCTGGAGAATAATCGGCACCCTGGCGCTGGCGGCGCTTCTGGTTTTCGGGTATTATTATATCAAGAACTACCGGGAAGCCGAAAAAGAGGCCGAATACCGTCATTATGCCACAGTCATTACCGAAACCTCGCTGGCGGCGGAACTTTACCGTCACAGCCCGGATTCCTTTTTGATTGTGCGGGATTCGATTCTGCGCAAAAATAATGTCACGCTGGAAGAGATGAGAAACCTGGCGGAAAAGTACAAAGGCAGTATCGAAAAAACGGCCGATTTGTGGAAAATGGTTTCCGAGATGACCGATTCGGTGGCCACTATCGAAGATTCCCTGTTGAAAGAGAAAGCCAGTTTGGCGGCCGACTCGGTGGGGAAAGACAGTCTCTAAATTTTTTCGGCCTCGAAAGCGGCCGGGAAATGCTCCAGTTTTCCGTTCCAGATAGTGATTAAATCGAAGCGGAAATCTAGTCCTTCAAGGTTGTTTTCCATAATAAATTGTTCGGCGGCCGCAGTCAAATTGGATCTTTTTCGCCCGGTGACTTTTTCGGCCGGGTGACCGAAGCGATTTGATTTTCCCCCTTTAACCTCGATAAAGCAGATGGTGTTGTCTTTCCGGGCGATTANNTCGATTTCTTTTCGGCCCAGATGAATATTCCGTGCCAGAATCTGATAGCCATTGGCGATCAAAAAATTTTCGGCCTGTTTTTCGTAGCGGTTGCCGAGCGAGCGGCGGTTTGGGGGAGAGGACAGAGCCAAAATTACTTGAGTATTTCCTCGACCGGGCGGAAAGTGCGGCGGTGTATTTCGGTCGGGCCGTTGGTGCGGAGTTCATTCAGGTGCTGAGGGGTGGGGTAGCCGCGATGAACCGAGAACGAAAATTCCGGATAGATTTCCTGGTATTTATCCATGATCCGATCCCGGGTCACTTTGGCGATAATTGAAGCCGCCGAAATCGAGGCGCAGAGGGCATCGCCGCCGATAATGGAAAATTGCGGCAGGTCGAGATTGGGAATGGTGTGAGAACCGTCGACCAGCACAAACTCCGGTTTGGTTTTGAGGGATATCACCGCTTTGCGCATCGCCAGTAGCGACGCCCGCAGGATATTTATTTTATCGATGGTAATATTATCAATCACGCCGACCGCGCAGAAGGCCCCCGACGCGGCGATTTCGTCGAATAATAAATCGCGCCTTTTGGCCGAGAGTTTCTTGGAATCGTCGAGTCCCTCGATTATTACTCCCCGGGGAAAGATAACCGCGGCGGCGACGACCGGTCCGGCCAGCGGTCCGCGCCCGGCTTCATCGACTCCGGCGATAAAATTATACCCTTTCTCCAGGAGCGATTTTTCGACCTGCTCCAGATTGGGGAGCAAATCGAAAGAACGATTAAATTTCAGTAAATTGGGCATGCGGCTATCACCATAATTAATATAGGGCCTTCCGTCATTTATTCAAGCGGTTTCTATTATTGTCTATCGGCCGCCGATATGCAATTAATAATGGAAATCTTATCAGTTTGGCAATGGCAATATTTCGCACCGGAAAACCGCTCACTTTCCGGTTGCCTTTTGGGGCGGAATTATTAAATTAAATGGGCAAAATTGTCAAATTTTACAGGAGATTGATAATGACGGCGCTGGAAAAACTGACTAAACTTGCGAAAGAAAAGAATATCGAATATATCGATATAAAATTTTGTGACCTCCTTGGCGAATGGCATCATATCACCCAGCCGGTGTCGAGCCTGAAAGCCGATCTGTTCGATATCGGCGTGGGGGTCGACGGGTCCTCGCTTCCCGGGTTCGCCCGGATCGAACGGGGCGACATGCTGGTGGTGCCCGATCCCGAGACCGCCTTCGTTGACCCGTTTTTCGAGAAACCGACCCTGTCCTTTATTTGCGATTTCATGGCGGTCGACGGCGGCATTGCGCCATTTGCGCGCAATCCGCGGCGGGTGATTCGCGATGCCGATAAATACCTGAAAAAACTTCTGCCGGGGACCGATGCCATTCTCGGGCCGGAATTCGAATTTTATTTATTTGAGGATGTTCGGTTCAGTCAGGGACCGCGCGAGGGGTACTATTTTATCGATTCCGATGAAGCCGAGTGGAACGCGGCCGGACGTGAAGGGGCCAACAACCTCGGCTATAAAGTGCAGTACAAGGGCGGTTACCATGCGGCGCCTCCCAAGGACCAGACTTTCAACCTTCGCTCCGAAATCACCACCCTTCTGGCCGAAGTCGGAATTCCGATCAAGTACCATCACCATGAAGTCGGCGGGGCCGGACAGCATGAGATTGAAACCGCGATGGATACCATGGTCCGGGTGGCCGATCATTCCATGATGGTCAAATATATTATCCGCAATCACGCTTTCCGGCGGGGGCGTTCCGCGACCTTCATGCCAAAGCCGCTCTTCAACGAACCGGGCAGCGGGATGCATGTGCATCAGTATCTGGCCAATAAGAACGGCTCGATTTTCTACGATAAAAAGGGACCGGCGATGCTTTCCAAAATCGGGTCGTACTATGTCGGCGGCCTTCTGAAACATGCCGCCGCGCTTCTGGCCCTCACTAATCCGTCGACCAATTCCTACAAGCGGCTGATTCCCGGTTTCGAGGCCCCGGTGCGGGGGACATATTCGGTCGGCAATCGCACCGCCTGTATCAGGATTCCGGGATATCTGCGTAATCCCAAACATCACCGGATGGAGTTCCGTCCTCCCGACGGCACCTGTAACCCGTATCTGGCCTACGCCGCGATGATAATGGCCGGGCTGGATGGGATTCAAAACAAGATTGATCCGGGGGAGCCGTTTAATAAAGATATAACGCATTTGCCGGAAGCCGAACTGGCCAAAATTCCCCTTCTGCCGACCTCGCTGACCGAGGCGCTCGATGCGCTGGAGGAAGATCATAAGTTTCTTCTTAAGGCCGGGGTTTTCACCGAGGATTTAATCGAAACCTGGGTGACATTGAAGCGCCGTGATGTGGAGCAGTTGCGTGTTCGCCCCCATCCCTGGGAGTTTTACCTGTATTATGATAAGTGATTTGCTTTTATCATAACATCATTGGCGTAGTGGCACGGCGTGCCGTGCCCTGTTGATAGAAGAAATTAATGAAAGCCTGTCGCTTTCTCATATGACACGGCACGCCGTGTCACTACGAGGGGAATTCTGTCAGCGAAGGATCATTTGGTTGTCGCCGGTACATTTTTGTAAAGCAGGACAGTCAATATAGCGCTGAAAATAATCAAACCGATTCCGGAAAAGCCGCCGGCGAAACCGCCGAAATATCTGCCGGTGATTATCGTGGCGGCGTTGTGGACAATTCCATTCACGACCATGAAAACCGCATAAACCATACTTAGATAATATCCGATTCTCTTTCCCTTGAGGACCGAATAAAAAAGAGCAAGCGGCACGCAGAACAAAATCGCATTGATTGACAGGAACGGGCCGATACCTCCAATTGAATCCATCACCCAAAAGCGCCCTAATACTTCTTCTCCCACATGAGCGATATGAAAAAACAGCAGTATCGCGTAAACAAGGATAATCTTATTCCTGTCGCCGGTCATCATTTATTCCGCGCGTTCTCTTCGATAATTATTTCTTCGATTTTGCTCTTTTCGGCTGTCTTGATAAAATAAACTATCTGATCGGTAAATACCACTCAAATGAAAATGAACCTTCGAGCCGGTCATAGTTCTCCCCGACCCGTATCGATAGCACTTTTCCGCCCAGATGTCCCGGCTTGAAAATTATGCCGGTGTATAATCCGGCATGTTCATGGATGCCGCCGCATAATCCCATAACTATAATCTTATCCTCAGAGCCGCCGTACCCCATGGCCCCGAGAATCGTGCCGTACTGCGTCATGATCGGCACCCCTTCGCAGAAGGAGCCGAGGAAAAACCACTTATCGGTCGGACCGAGACGAATATGCCCCGATGGAAAATTGCGGGAGCGGCGGAAATCAAATGGCTGAATCTGCCATTGATCATTGGGGTAGACTGTCCCGGTGTTGCGCACCCATCCGGCTCCAAGGCCGAATGATTTGAATTCCAGCGAAATATTAGGATTTATGTAACCGTGCTTGGACGCGGGATAAGGGTAATTTTGATCGATCGATTTCGACTTGGGCGGATCATCGACCGACAACTGCCCGGCGCGAAAGCCGAATACAAACGGGAAATGAACCGACGGGTGATAGGCGACCGAGCCTCCAAAATCACGAAATGACACCATATGCACTTCCCTGCCCTCGCATCCTTCAATGATTGTGGCGTAATTTCCGAAACCAAACCCTGCTCCTGCCGTGAAATGGGTCGAGTCATCACTCCCGGTATAATAGCCGAACGGCAGAATCAGGATGACGGCTAGACCTGTAAATCTGGTGAGACTTTTCATAATCCCCGCCAGTTCCCATCTAACTCCTTGTTGAGGAGGTATGAAATAAGTTCCGAAGTATGACCCGGGTAAATTGTACCGCTCTGGGTCCGGTAATATTCTACCGCCATGACAAATCCGATTTCCGTCGACAGGTAATGGTATTGAAAGGCGCGGAAGCCGGTACTATCGTCAAGCCACTTGTAATTGTAGCAGATAAATACCCCGGCCGGAACCGTTATCGAATCATGAATCGATTCCACGATCGATACCTGCGATCCCATCATGAAGGTGTCATTGAGTCCCGCCGGGTATTTGAATTGAAGAGTACCTGATATCCCTCCGGCCCATAATCCGTCATTGCGGTTTGTAATGGGGCCTATTTCCTGATCGGCGATGCCGTTGCTTGTAAGAATATACCATCTTTCATTTCCAATTATGGTATCATCCGCGACGGCGAGGATGGTCGTGTCAACCGCCGTAATATGGCCGGCGGAATCATATTCTATTTCTTCATAGGTCCATTGGCTGCCGATCTGAAGCGGCCAGATGGTCGCTGTCTCAGAATCGGGGCCGTTTCCTTTGTCTTTGCCGCAGCCAGAAATGACCGCCAGCAGGGCCAGTAAGAATGCCGTCCTTTTCATATCATCCTCCGTTACATCTTAATTTTCAGCACGGCCAATTTTAAGAGTCTCTATATTCAATAATGCCAAAAGCAGACGATATGCCGGTCAATTTGGCTCGCGATAGACTATTTGAAGCTGTTGTTATACAACAGATTACTATAGATGTCGCGGAATGCTCGAGCCGCCCCCTATGGATACCGTCTAGTGCAGACTAAAATGGCTAACCAGAGATGCGAAATTTCGATCGAGATCTTCTGGACCGAATCGGAGTAATAAAGTCTACCAATTTTGGCGGAATTTATTATATTGGCCCTACCAATGAACGGCAACGGGGAAAAAACATGAAAAACCGCTACCTGCGCTACTTAACAGCCTCAATTGTCACCGGCTTGGTCATCTATCTTGCTTTGGGTCTTGGTTCCCGAACTTTCGAAGCGTATTGTCCTTTCGGCGGGGCCGAAAGTCTTTGGGGTCTTTTTACCGCCGGGGAATTTTCGTGCGCCCTGGGGCCGCTGAACCTGTCTCTCATGCTGGCGATGATCGGGCTGGTCATACTATCCAAGAAATCATTCTGCGGGTGGGCCTGCCCGATAGGTTTCTTGAGCGAACTCGGGTCCCGTTTTGCCAGTCTGTTCTGGAAAAAACGGCCGAGAGTCAACACCCGTCTCAACGGCTGGCTCAAATTGTTTCGTTATGCCGTTTTGATTCTAGCCCTGATTTTCACCTATCGTACCGGGGAATTGATCCTTCGCGGCTATGACCCGTTCTACCTGATTTTTTCCGGATTCGGCCACGGTACAATCGGAATCATTTCCATTATTGTTCTGGGGGCAACCGTTCTGGGAGCGCTTTTGATCCCGATGTTTTTCTGCCGGTATCTTTGCCCGATGGGGGCGGTGTTTGATCCTTTCAGCCGGATCGGGTTCATCCGGGTGGCGCGCAACAGCGACAGTTGCACCTCGTGCGGCAAATGCACCAAAGCCTGCCTTTACGATATCCCGGTCCAATCCTTGCCCACGGTCAGGCATCGAGATTGCACCAACTGCCTCGAGTGTGTTGATGCCTGTCCCGAAAAAGATACACTTCAAATCAAGGCCGGATTATAGGAGGGATTTATGCGGATACCGAAATTAGTAATTCCCCTTTTGGTTCTCTTAGCCCTAACCGGCGGATATTTCCTGCGAACTGCTTTCACGCAGCCGACCACCGCGGTCGCCTATGACTCCGCGCAGGGCGAAAAAGCGGTTTTTGTGGTCGATGGCGTCAAGTGCAAAGGAACGGCGGCCTTCTTCACATCATTATATAAGGACATTCCCGGAATTATCGGTATCGAAACCTATGCCACCGAGCACAAAGCGGCTTTCACATATGATCCCGGTATCATATCTATTGACAGCATCAAGGCGATAATGGAAGCGGAGATTCAATTCAACGACGGGACCTCGGGGCAGGTTTTCAAGTGCCTGTCGGTGCAGGCGGAATAGTCTCCGGCCTTCGTTTATTAATCAACAGAAAAGAGAATTGTCTCTCAGCCCTTCCGGCTGACCACCATCGCGGCGGCCTGGCAAGTCGGCATGATCCGGACCTGATGGATATTGACATGCGGCGGACGGGTGACACAGAATAGAATCGCTTCGGCAATATCGGCCCCGGTCAATGGCGCAAGGTTTTGATAGACTTTCGTGGCGCGTTCTTTATCGCCGTGGAAACGAACCATCGAGAATTCTGTCTCGACCATGCCGGGATCGACCGTGCTGACCCGGAGCGGCGTATCGACCAGGTCAATCTGCATCCCCTTGGTCAGGGCATCGACCGCGAACTTGCTGGCGCAATAGACATTCCCGCCCGGATAGACCTCGTGCCCGGCAATCGAGCCAATATTAACAATATCCCCCTTGCCGCGAGCCACCATCCCGGGAATAACCGCCCGGCTGACATAAAGCAGGCCCTTGACATTGGTGTCGATCATTTCTTCCCAGTCGGATAGTTTCCCTTCATGTAATTTTTCCAGCCCCCGGCTCAAGCCGGCGTTGTTGACCAGAATGTCGATTTTTTGCCATTTTTCCGGCAGTCCGCCGATTTTCTTTTCGACCTCCGGCTGATGGCGGACATCGAGTTGAAAAGTGTGGATGTCAATTTGATATTTATCTTTTAACTCCGCCGCCAGTTTTTCGACCCGGTCAAGGCGCCTGGCCGCCAGAATGAGGTCGGCGCCATTCTGGGCGAAACAGTGCGCGGTGGCTTCGCCGATGCCGGCCGAAGCGCCGGTTATGAAAGCGATTCGATTTGCGAGCAATTTCATACGATTTATATCCTTTTTGGGTGGTTCGATTTTCTTTTTCAAGTTATATGGGGATCGACCATCTGTCAAGGGGCGACTATCGTATGATTTTACCTATGGAATTTGAAACAGACAGTATGGATGGATACCCATATTTTAATTGGGCCCGGGGCCGATTTTGACCAAATTTCACCCTTTGAACACTAAGTTATATTGTTGACAATTAATAATATAACTTGGTGCTGTTGAAAATATTGACGATCCCCGGCTGGGGCACGGATTCTGCAAATCCAGGTGTTAAGGAAGTTAACATTTCTCCGACCGGGGTCGATAATATATGAAGGCGATCTATAGGGGCCTTCCGATTCCGACCGGGCTAAGGAAAGGCACCTAAGATGGCTTCGAAGAAGAAAAACACTATATTGATGCCCCGCAAAATTTATTGGCATCTATATAGTTTGCAGAACCTGAGTAGTGAGAAGTTTATCAGAGTGGTAGATAAGGTCCTGAAAAAAGAGTTTCAACTGATTAAATAATCTCTTTTGGGCCGATTTGCCCCTGATAGCCTTAATGTCAATTTTTTGTTGACAGAACTGCCCCGGCAACATATCTTCGGGCGACTTCGTGGATTTGATATGGACATCTCCCGATTAGCGGGCAGTCAGTCGACAAGATAGGGAAAGGTTATGCTGAATAAGAAGCTCTCTTTTATGCTTATTACCGATAGCCGGGATAAGTTACGTCATTTTCAATTGTCTTACCGTTTTATCCTGGGTTGCGCCATTCTGGCCGCCTTCCTGTTCGTCACCAATATTCTCCTCACAACCTCGTTCGTCAAATCTCAGGTTTCCGCTATGGAGATCAAGAAATTGAAGGCGGAAAATGAGCAGTTGACGAAGAAGTTTGAGTCGCTCCACGGGAAGGTATCGGAAATAACCGCTATCTACGACCAACTGGTGGAAAAGGAAGTCGTCATCAGGAACATTTTCAATCTTCCGGAGATCGATCCTGAAGAGCGCCAGTTGGGAATCGGCGGGCCGACCACGACCATAAATTACGGCACCGTATCGGGAGCCGTCAAAGCGGCCTCATCGACCGAGACTCAGGTCGAATCGCTCCTGCGGTTGGCCAACTTTGAGAAAGAAAAATACGAGGAAGTTTATAACACTCTCGAGAAGAAGAAAGATCAGCTTGACCATACCCCGTCGATTATGCCGGTCCGCGGCTATGTTTCCCGCGGTTTCGGGATGATGCACGACCCGTTCACCGGTAACCGTCAGCCCCATACCGGGATAGATATCGCCAACCGAACCGGGACGCCGATTTTTGCACCGGCTGACGGCATGGTTACCATTGCCGGATTTTCGGGAAGCGGCCTGGGGAATATGGTTGAATTAAATCATGGTAACGGCCTGGTTACCCGCTACGGTCATATGAGCCGGGTAAAAGCGATTCGCGGCCAGTTGGTCAAACGCGGCACCCTGATCGGGTATGTCGGTTCGACCGGATATTCCACCGGCCCGCATCTCCATTATGAGGTCATGAAAAACGGGGTGCCGGTCAATCCCGCAGACTATATTGTAAATTTGAAATAGACCTGCACACAGGCAAAGGTATTCAAAGCCCCGACCGGAAATCGAACCGATCGGGGCTTTTGCTTTTTTCTTTCCTTGAATGGCCCGAAAACGACTTTTATTTAGCATCCCATTAATTAATATAAGGTTACGCTAATATCGAGGGATAGGCCGTTGCCGCAAAATAGTCCCTCGGGGGCCGGGCTTATCAGATACAAAAAAGTGAAGATTTTTTTGGAACAAGGCCAGAAATGACTTGTTTAATTTTATATAATATACTAAACTTGTCTATAATGTCCTATTTTGAAAAGAGGAAATAATGAGAACCTCTGCCATCAAAGCCGTAAAGAAGATCGAGATCACCGAAGAAGACGATCGGTTCGAAAACGAGACGAAGGAAATTATCGCCCGGATAAAAAAGGGTGATAACAATGCTTTCGCCGATCTGGTCCGTCTCTATCGCAATCAGGTTGCATCGCTGGCTTACAAGATGGTCGGTGATTACGATGAGGCCGCCGATATTACGCAGAATGTTTTTGTCAAGACCAGCCGCAATATCTGGCGCTACGATGAAACGAAGAAATTTTACACCTGGCTGTACCGCATTACGGTCAATGCCTCGATAGATTATATGCGCAAACATCACCGGTATCATCACGAATCAATCGATAATATTCCCGAAAGAACCGATGATCATCATGATACCCCGGAGATGTCGTATCAGAGGGAGCGGCTCCGCCAGTATATCGATGAGGCCACCGATTCCCTGAACGACAAACAGCGCTCGGCCTTTGTCCTTCGGGATGTCGATGGCTGTCATATCGATGATGTGGCGAATATCATGAATATGCCGGAAGCGACCGTCCGGTGGTACCTGCATCGCGCCCGGGCGAAGATAAGAAAAGAACTGCTGAAGAAGTGCCCGCAGCTCCTAATCACTCTGGGGTTTAAATAAAGGCGTTCGCGGTTTCCGTTTCATATCGGTCATTCCCGTTTTCCTCGATAAAAATCTGTTGCCTTTATATCTATGTCCGCTTTTATATAGGTTAAGGCCATGGCTGAAGTAAAAGAATTAAATCTTAAAATCGACGGCATGCATTGCGCGTCGTGCGCTTCCGGAATTGAAAACGGTTTGAAGCAGCTCGACGGTATCAAACTGGTACAGGTGAATTATGCCATGGGAACGGGGCGGGTCGATTTCGAGCCGGGCCGGGTCAGCGAGAGTTCCATTTTCCAAACCATAAGTGAATTAGGCTATGGGGCCGAATCGGCCGCCACAGCGGGAGACACTTTTGCGGACGAACTCGGCGGTGCGCGCCGTAATTTTATCTGGTCACTGGTTTTCGGCATCCCGGCGATTTTGATCAGCATGGGTCTCATGGTGTTTAAATCGCCTATCCTTAGTCATCGAGCCGAAGGCATCATTCTCCTGCTTCTGACCACGCCGGTCTTGTTTTATGCCGGCCGGGAAATTTTCAGCGATGCCTGGCTCCAGACCCGTCACTTTCGCGCCAATATGAATTCCCTGATCGCTCTCGGGTCGCTGGCGGCATATTTATACAGCGCTTATATTCTGGTGTCGCTCTTTCTGGGAGCGGCCCATGCCGAAGTTCATTTCTATTTTGAGACGGCGGCCGCAATTGTTGCCCTGATTCTGCTCGGCCGTTATCTGGAAACAAGGGCCAAAGGAAAGGCCCGCGATGCCATCGGCGCTCTGCTCCGGCTCCGGCCGGAGACCGCTTCGGCCATAATCGATGGCAGGGAAGTGCCGGTGGCGGTCGGCGAAATCAAACCGGGGATGATAATCAATGTCAAGCCGGGAGAGAGAATCGCGGCCGATGGGAAAATTATTTCCGGGGAACCGTCGGTCGATGAATCGATGCTGACCGGGGAATCGATGCCGGTGGAAAAGAAGAATGGAGACGAAGTTATTGGCGGGTCGGTCAACGGCAATATCGCTTTTCGCTTCGAAGTCACCGGAACCGGCGACAATACTTTTCTGGCCGGGATTGTCCGGCTGGTGTCGGAAGCCCAGAATCGCAAGGCCCCGGTTCAGCGTCTAGCCGATAAAATTGCGGGCATTTTCGTCCCGGCGGTGCTTCTGATTGCCATTATCACATTCGTCCTATGGTACATTCTGGACCCACACAGTGCCATGCTTCTCAAGGCCCCGGTGGCGGTTTTAATTATCGCCTGTCCCTGCGCTCTGGGGTTGGCCACGCCGACCGCTATCCTGGCCGGAACCGGCCGCGCCGCCCGGCGCGGTATCTATATTCGCGGCGGCGATATCCTGGAAAATGCCGTCAGAACCAATCATATAATTTTCGACAAAACCGGCACGTTAACCGAAGGTCACTTTGAGGTCTCGGCCTTCAAGGCGGTCGATGAAGAGACCGAGGGGGAACTGTTCCGGCTGGCGGCCTCAGCCGAAGCCGGCTCCCAGCACCCCCTGGCCGTGGCAATTGTGGAAAAAGCCAAATCTCTGGACACACCGGTAAGTACTGTTCGGGACTTGGTGGAATATCCGGGGTTCGGAGTCAAGGGGGAAATTGACGGAAAAACGGTGCTGGTAGGAAACCTGGCAACTCTGCAAAAAGCGGGGATCAACGCCGGTGAATTGGAGACCGCCGCCGAGGAAGAAATGGCCCGCGGGCGCACCGTGGTTTTTGCCGCCGCCGATGGCGTTCCCCTCGGTTATTTTGCACTATCCGACAAGATAAAAGACGAGGCCGGTGAAGTCATAAATAAGATTCAGAAAACCGACCGCGAAGTTATAATGCTGACCGGCGACAATGTGAAAACGGCACGAGGGGTGGCCGCGCAACTCGGAATCGACAAATTCGAAGCCGGCATCCGCCCCGATCAAAAAGCGACCATTGTCGAAACATTCCGCCGCGCCGGAAAAAGCGTGATGATGGTCGGCGACGGTATCAATGATGCCCCGGCGCTGGCGGCGGCCGATATCGGGGTGAGTCTGGGGAGCGGCACCGATGTGGCAATGGAATCGGCCGATATTATTCTCGTGCGCGATGATCTTCAGTCGCTTCTCGAGGCGCTTCAGATTTCAAAAATGACGTTCCGCACTATCAAGCAGAATCTGTTCTGGGCGTTTTTCTACAACGTGATTGCCATTCCGCTGGCGGCCGGGGCCCTTTATCCGGTCTTCGGCTGGGGCCTCTCCCCGATAATCGCGGCCGGAGCGATGGCCTTTTCGTCGCTCTTCGTGGTGACGAATTCCTTGCGGTTGCTGCGGACAGGCACGGGCGCGGTCTAATCCTTTTCAATCCGGCTGATGATTCCTCTGCGGGGTGCTTTATCAAGAGACGAATTACCGGCAATTAATTATTGTTTTTCGGGGGATTATTGAGTATGCATATTGAAATGTCCAAAGATGACTTGTAAGCGGGGGTCGATTGTCATGCGTACCAAATGCATTTTCGCATTGATGATATTCTTGTTTGTCACATTTTCCGCACTGCATGCCCAACCGATATTATCCACCGAATATCAATTCGCCTATTTTGACAGCGCCGGGAGATGCCATATCATCCTGGGCGAAAAAGAATTGCAGAAATTGGAAAGCGGTCTATTGCATCACCTCTTCGAAACGGGCGGAAATTTCTGCGATTCATTGCGGAGGGATGAAAGTGGTTATGTAAAAGTCGCCTATGATATGGGCATTTATCCCGGAGATCAATTCGTGGTTCAGAAACCGACTCCCCGGGGCGACGGCGGTTATATTAATGTCAAAGTAACCGGCATCTATTATCATCCTCTGTATGATTATGGGCGAATTATTCCTCCGCGGGTCGAAATATGGGCCGAACCGCTGGGCGATGTCGCCGGGCTGGATGGATATTTAATCGCGAAACTATATGGGCATCAGTCACCGCCGAAAAAACTGGAGACCGAAATAATTCCCGACAATATTCTAAAGCGAATCGCCGATGCGGCCGTTCAATGGCTCGGGGGGCTGAGCGCCGCGAATAAACATATGATCGATTCTCTGGACGATATGAGGCGCGATTCCCTGATAGAGAATATCCTTTCGGTTCAACCGTTCCATTCAAAATCAGGTTCGAGGCGAATTGATGAGTATTATCTGACGATTTTTCATGCCCCTCACGACTTCCGCGATACCACGACCTGTCTCATTTTTGATGACAAGGGGGAAAATTTGGGTGGGCCGATTTTAAAAAGCCCCACAATACCGATTTGCCTCGCGGGTATAACCGATCTTCATGGTGACGGCAACAATCAGGTTGCTGTCGCCTGCGGTGAGGACCGCGGAGGAGTCGGCGGGATGATATTATGTGGAAGGCGTACCGAAGATAATCACTGGATATTGGAGGAAGAAAATAGAATATATACTGTCTGGGAAGGCTCCGGAGGGAGTGAAACCTTTCCATGCCCAAAATAGACATGAAATTCTGCGGGACAAACAGGAATGTTTATCCTACTGATATAGGGGAAATGTTGAAAGGAATGTTTTCGAGGATAGGATGAGTGATTTGGACGGCAGTGCAAATTTGATAATAAAGAAAAGGCATTTGCCTCATTGGTTCAAAGAAGGCTCAATTTATTTTATTACCTGTCGGGTTTTCGCCGGCTCCCTATCAGGTGTCGAGCAGAAATTGGTATTTGAATACATCAAAAAAGGGGACGGCAAATATTGTGCACTCTTGGCTTTAATTATAATGCCGGATCATTTCCATATATTAATACAGCCGGGGGAATCGTATTCACTGTCAAGAATTATGAAAGGAATCAAGGGGGTGACAGCCCGACAAATCAATATATCAAGAGGAAATTCCGGCGCCGTTTGGCAACATGAATCATATGACAGAATTATCAGGGATGAAGATGAATTGATTGAGAAGTTGAATTATATGCTTTTAAATTCGCAAAGGAAAGGATTGGTCGCGGATCCGTGGGAATATGAAGGCTGGTTTTTAAATAATATTTACGGAAATGGCAAAAATTCCCCGAATTTGGAACGGCACAAATTAGATTTATAGGTAGGTCAAACATTCTTGTTTGACCAACTTGTTTTTAATTATATGAGCAACATTACCACCATCATCGGTCTTGGCAATATCGGCCGGAAATACGCCGGCACAAGGCACAATCTCGGATTTGAACTTCTGAATAAAATGGCCGAAAGTTGGGGTGTCAAAGCCGCCCCGACCGAGGGGGATTTCTATGTTGCCGAAAAAGACCTCGACAGCAAAGTGATTCGGCTCATCTGGCCGACGACTTATATGAATAATTCGGGTTTGGCGGCGGCGCAGGTAGTTGAGCGTTATCAATTATCTCCCAACGAGTTACTGGTTGTGTACGACGATTTTGTCCTGCCTCTGGGGCGCCTCCGAATTAGGTCCGGCGGCTCCGATGGCGGACATAACGGGATCTCGTCGATTATTTACCATCTCAACACTGAGTCGGTCGCCCGCCTGCGGCTGGGGGTTGGGCCGGTTTCCGAAGGCCTCGACCCGGTTGTTTTTGTCCTCAGCCCCTTCGCGGAAAAAGAGTTGCCGGAGAAGAATAAAATGCTTGAAAAAGGGGTCGAGGCAGTATTATATTTGCTGAAACATAACATCGCCGAGGCGATGTCAATATATAACCCTGCTCCGGAAGAAGCATAATTCCGGGGCCGTTTTAACCCTTAAACGTCCATAGGGAGGACATTGATGCGTCTTTATGAGACCACGTTTATTTTGAGTCCCCAGGCCGACGAGGCCACCTTTGATCGCCAGATCAAGGCTGTTTCCGATGTCATTCACAGGTATGACGGCAAGGTTGTCCGGGAGAGCCGCTGGGGTATCCGCCGACTGGCCTACCCGATCAAGCGGTTCACTCAGGGCTTTTATACCCGGCTCATTTTTGAAGCCAATCCCCAGGTCCTGAAAGAACTGGAGCGGTTCTACAAGATTGAGGAGCCGTATATTCGTTATATGACAGTTCTTTTCGAGGGCAGTCTGGAAGATCGTTACGGTACCGTTGAAGAAGTTGCGGCGCCGGCGGCATCCGCGCCGGAGACGGCCCCGGTCGAGGCGGCCGGTACCGAGACCGAAAAAAAAGAAACCGGTAACGAAGCCAAGAACGACGAAGAAGATATCTAATCATCAAAGGAATCGTTTATGGGACAAGCGAGACTTCCATACTTGAATAAGGTAATGATGGTCGGCAATATCATACGGGATCCGGAACTGCGCTATACCACCTCCAATATCCCGGTCGCTAATTTTCGTATCGCCGCCAACCGGCGGTATCGCGACGGCAACGGCGTCATGAAAGATGACGTCTGTTATATCGGTGTGGTGGCCTGGCAGAGTCTGGCGGAACAGTGTGTCGAGTATCTTAAGAAGGGCTGTACGGTCCTGATAGAGGGAGAACTGAAAAGCCGGAGCCGGAATGAAAATGACGGGACCCGGCGCAGTTTTGTGGAAATCCGCGCTCAGCAGATTCAGATTTTGAACCATCGTGACGAAAATGTCACCCTGGCGGAAAAAGAGGGAGCGGCCGATCCGGTCCTGGCGGCCGATCATGAACATGCTATTTCGGAATCGGCACCGCTGACATCGGCGGTTGTCGAGGCGGACGCTCCCGCCAACAATTATGATTATGAGGAGAATTCACTCTAAATGAGACAGAATTTATCGCAGGAATATGACAGAAGGAGACGGCGGGTTTGCCGTTTTTGCGAAGACAAGATCAACCATATAAGTTTTCACGACGAGCGTCTCTTGCGCCGTTTTGTCAACGAACGCGGCAAAATCGTACCGCGGCGGATTTCGGGCAATTGCGCCCTGCATCAGCGGATGCTGACCGCCGCCATCAAGCGGGCCAGGCATATTGCCATTATGCCGTTTACCAGCGAGATTTACCGGTAGGGCCGCGGCCGGAGGTAATGGGATGACGGAATGGCGCCGGATCGAACCGTACTTCAATATTTTCGGTCTCTTTGTCATTCTCGTCTTTCCCATCGCCGTGACTATCCCGGTCCTGGGATATTTTATCGAAACGGCGGCCCTGGCCTATGTGATACTTTTCGCCCTGCAAAGGAGGCAATTATTCTTGACGGTCGGCTCCATAGGTTCGGTGATCGTAGCATCACTCTTATTCGGCCCCAGTCCGATGTTACTCGGATTATGGGCCCTGGTGATCATTCCGGGGACCATCTTCGGAAAACTGGTGCTGTACGGAATTTCACCCGGACGGACCTTTGTAGCGGCCATGATAATATCGGGAATAATTTCCCTCTTTATCTTCGCAAGCGAAAGAAAATTGCTGATGGACTCGATGGACGAAATGCAGAAATGGGTGCAGGCGACCCTTATGAGCGATTCCGGGTCGGTGGATGAGAAAGCCGATATGACTTCATGGGCGACCAATTTGATATCTATCATCAAGCGGCTGATGCCGGCGTTGATGGCCCTTTCGGCGGCGGCGCAATTGTTCGTGGCCGCGGTGGCCGTCATATTTCTTTTGCGCGGTATCGGACAGTTTGCCCCGTCATTCGGGAATTTTCTTTTTTGGAAGATGTCCTTCAATTTCATTTACCCGGCCGGTTTGTTCATCGTGATGCGCCTGGCCGGAAACGATTTGATGAAAATAGTCGCCGATAATTTTTTGGTTTTTATGGGCGTCATTTACGCCGTTTTCGGCTTTTCGGTTATCGAGTATTTTTTGAGGCGGATAAAGGCCTCGCTCTTTTTGAAAATAATTTTTTACGCCGGCTTTGTTTTTCTGCAATTGCCGGGATTGGTTTTCGCCGCCGCTCTGGGAGTGTTCGATAGTTATTTCGATTTCCGGCGCGTGAAGGCCAAAATGATTGGTTAGAGTATAATCAGTTAGAAAGGATAGAGAGATGAAAGTGATTCTTCGTCAGGATGTTGTCGATCTCGGCAAGGCGGGACAGACCATCGAAGTCAAGGGAGGTTACGGACGTAACTTCCTGATTCCCCGCAACCTCGCCATTCCGGCCACCAAAGCCAACCTGCGGGCGATCGGCGAAATCGAAAAGCAGAATCAGGTTCAGGAGCGGAAACGCCGTCGGACCGCCGAACAACTCAAAGACAAACTGGAGAAATTATCCCTGACCATCGAGGTTCTGGTGGGCGAAGAGGATAAGATTTTCGGGTCGGTCACCTCGCAGAACGTAAGCGAGCATCTGGCGACTCAGGGAATGGAAATCGACAAGCGCAACATCCTTCTCGAAGAGCCGATCAAATCGCTCGGCGTTTACACCATTCCGATCAAGGTCGACAAGGACGTTATCGCCAACGTGAAAACCTGGGTGATCAGGAAGGCGTAAATAATGAGCATGCTGGAAGTGAAAGTTGACGGATTGGCGCTCGACATGACCACCAACTCCCCGGTGGTCATTCTGGCTCCGATCAATCTCAACAAAGTTCTTCCCATCTGGATCGGCCATTCGGAGGCCTGGGCGATCGCCATGGAACTTTCCGGGATCGGTTCCAAACGGCCGATGACCCATGACCTGCTCAAGGCCGTCATCGTGGCCCTGTCGGCGCAACTGGAAAAAGTGGAAATCACGGAATTGAAGGAGCAAACCTTCTACGCCCGGCTTCTCCTCAATGTTTCCGGGTCGGTTTTCGCCATCGATGCCCGTCCTTCCGATTCCATCGCGCTGGCGCTGAAATGGGGCGCCCCGATATTTGCCGAGGAGGCCCTCTTCAACCTTCATGAAGGGGAGCAGAAGATCGATTTGAGCAATGATCCGGAATCACTGGCCGACCGGTTGAAAAAAATAAATCCCGAGGATTTTGGGAAGTATTCATTATAGTGGCGACGCATAGGCGAAAAATATCGCTCCTGTTGAGCCTGATTGCGATCATCATTCTGTCACCACAGCCTCGTGCCGCGGAGCATCAGGCTTTCAATCAGGGTCACCGGCTTCTTTTAAACAAGAAGTATTCGGAGGCGTACCGGTATTTCAAGGATCTGTATGACTCCGGGACCGATTCCGCCGCGGCGCCCCTGTTTCTCTATTACGGCGGCAAGGCCGCTTATTACGCCGGCAATCTGGAGCAGAGCGCCGGTCAATTCAATCTTCTCATCGCCCGGTATCAGGAGTCCCCGTACTTACCGTATGCATTCTATTTTCTCGGCAATGTCCGTTATCGCCAGGCTTTCGAATCGGCGGCGATTCAAGCGTACCTCTCGGCCTATTCTCTCTCCGATGATTCCCGCCTTGATTCGCTCCTTCTCAAATCGCTGGAGACGGCGATTTCCAATGCGCCGGTCGGAATTTATGAAAAAGTCAATCTGACTTCGATTCCGGAACGAAAAAAATGCGATCTGGAACTGGCGCTGGCGCGGGGCCTCAAAACCGCCAAAAACTATCAGGCCGTCCTTTCGCTTCTGGCATCGTGCACCTCGCCCGAGGCGGCCCGATTGAAAGCATCCGTGGAGCAGTCGCTCCGCCAGACCGCTGAAATCGGAATTGTCCTGCCGCTTTCGGGGGAACTCCAAAAATTCGGGGAATCGATCCTCGACGGCGCCATGCTGCGGGCAGGACAATATACCCGCGAAACGGGGAAAAATCTCACCCCGATCGTTTATGACACGCGGGGCGAATCGGTGGAAGCGGCCCGTATCGTCCGCCGTCTGGCCGCCCGGGGCGTGAATGCTGTCATCGGTCCGTTGACCAGCGAAGAAACCGCAGTTACTTCGGCGGCCCTGTCATGCAGTGATATGCCCCTAATTATTCCCGCGGCCGGGCAGGGGGGGCTGACCGATTTGTCGCTTACCTCCTTCCAACTCCAACCGACCCTCGACCGGCAGGGAATCAAAATGGCCGAATTTGCCTTCCAGCGCCTTAAAATCGATACGGTCGCCGTTATTACACCAACCCTTCCGGAAAATTTGCGGATGGCCGAGGCTTTCATCGATCGTTTCAAGGCCCTCGGCGGGACAATCCTGGGCGTCGAATATTTCCGCCTGCGCGAAACCGACTTCGGGGGGATCATAAATGATTTAAAAAACCTCTCTTTCGGCGGCAAACTTTCCGACTCGGCCGTCTATGTGAATGAGAACGGGGATACCCTGGAATCGAAAGAGATGCCGGCCCGGATCGATGCCATCTATATTCCGGCCGAGGCGCCGCAACTTCATCAACTTCTGCCGCAGATAAATTTCTATAATGTCCGAGCCACCTACCTCGGGGGCGACGGCTGGGCCGACAGCACCATCTATTTCATGGGACGGGATATTATCAAGACCTGCTATTTCACCACGGCTATGATCGCCAATGAAAACAACACCACTTTCCGCAAATTCAATTCCGCGTTCTTCGACCGGTACGGTCAGAGTGCGGGGCACCTGGAAGCGCTGGGGTACGACGCCATGTCGCTCATCTGCGACGGCCTCGAAACCGGGGCCTTTTCCCGGAGCGCCCTGGTACATTACCTGATAAACATTAACGGCTTTCATGGCGCCGCCGGCGACGTATTATTTGGCGACGATCGGGAAAATACGATTATGCCGATTTACACGATCGAGAACGGAAAACCGAAGCGGGCCGACCAATGATGCCGCTCGAATCAAAAGAAAGAAAACTATTCGAAATTATCGGCCGGTACAAAAATGCCCTCGTGGCTTTTTCCGGCGGGCTCGATTCCGCTATCGTTCTCTGGGCCTCCGTGAAAGCGCTCGGCCATGATAATGTCTGGGCGGTGACATCGAATTCCGCCTCGCTTCCCGAAGACGAAGAAAGAGAGGCGCGCTTACTGGCAGGCGAAATCGGACTTCCGGCCGAGAAGCATATCATCATCACGACCGATGAAATTAATGATCCTAATTACCGACAGAATCCGATCGATCGCTGCTATTTCTGCAAGAAAGAATTATTTGATAAATTGAAAGAGCTCTCCTCGCAACTGGGGGCCGAGGTCGTTTTCGACGGAGCCAATCTTTCCGATCTCGGTGATTATCGCCCGGGGCGGAAGGCCGCGGAGGAATTTCAAGTCGTATCGCCTCTTCTCGAAGCGGAATTGACCAAAGACGACCTTCGCGGATTGGCTCGTAAATATAAACTTTCTTTTTCGGAAAAGCCGGCCGCCGCCTGTCTGGCCTCGCGGATACCGCACGGGACCGAGGTTACCAAGGAACGATTGCGCCAAATAGACACCGCCGAATCGGCTCTGCGAAAACTCGGTTTCACCGGGTTTCGGGTCCGGTATCATAACGATGTCGCCCGGCTGGAATTCCGGCCCGAAGATATTATCCGGGTGCTTGAAAATGGCGTCAAGGATAAGATTGTCGCGGAAATGAAAAAGGCCGGATTCAGATATGTGGCGCTCGACCTCGAAGGGTACCGTCAGGGAAGTCTCAATCAAAATCTCAAATCAGGAGAAAAGCGATGACCGAAGATAAAAAATTCGCATTGAAAATGATTATTGACGGCAAGGAGCGGGATGTTTCTTTCGAGGAGCTGGCCCTTTCCAACAATCTGGCGCAGGAAGCGCTGGTGCGCCTTCTGATCGACAAGAAAGTCTTCGAGCCAAAAGAACTGATCGAGAAAATGGAACTGGTCAAGAAAGAACGGTACCGTACTCCCGAGCAGGAAAAGAAGTAATCTTTATGCCGGAACAGAAACCGGATCAATTATCATTCAATCTCCCGGTTGAGCAGAAGAGGCCAAAGACGGGGGAGAAGAAAAATGATGAGGCCGCGTATGACGGCCCGGTCATGGAGTGGGTCTGTCATCCGGCCAAAAAGAATCTTGCCCGCACCGTGGCCGTATCATTGTTTATCGCGGTGCTGGTTGTCATGGTCTATTATATGACCTATTCGGTCTGGTTCGCCGTCCTCGGTTTTGCCATTCTGATCGGCTCTCTGGCCGCTTTTTATTTCCCGACCCGGTACCGGTTAACCGAAAATGAGATAACCGTCAAAAGCACCATCCAGACCCAGAAAAGAAAATGGACTCAGTACCGTTCCTGTTACCCCGATAAAAACGGGGTCCTTCTTTCCCCCTTCTTGAGACCGTCGCGGCTGGAGAATTTCCGCGGCCTTTATATTCGTTTCTGGAATAACCGCGACGAGGTCATCGCTTTTGTGAAAAAGCAGATCGATAAGGTTCGCGCCGATGAGGGAGTGGATAAATAGCCATGTCGTTTTTCAAAGGCACCACCGGCGGTTCCGATGTCCCCGAGCCGGCCATCCCCGAAGAAGAAAATGCGGTTCTGGAGAAGGTCGCCCTTAAAGTGATTCAATGGCGGATGGCGATCCCGGCGATTCTGGCGCTCGAATCGGTCAAGCCGCTCAATTATATCGGCTCCCAGATGATGGTTTTCTTTGAGCCGATCGTACAGGGAGTATTCAACTTCAAGGAGTACGAAACGTTCCGGGTGGCGATGGAACGGCGGGAGAATATCGAGAATCTCCTGCAAAAAATCGAGAAGTATGACGCCCTGATGTATCAATGGGAAAAAGATTTGCGCAAGTTTATGCGGCAGGAGAAGAAAAAATGGAAATGGTACCAGAGATATCTGGGGATCGCCAAGCCGCCAGTCGTGTACCCCGAAAACCTCCGCACCCCGCCGTTTGATTTTTCCAAGAAGAAGAAATAATATCCCAAATTAAATTTGTAGTGATGTAGGTAAAGATCTTCTTAGATCCTGACAAGGATACAGTATGTCAAAACCTCGATTGGGGTGGAGGAGATTTTGGCCGGGGGCGGTTTTGACATTTTCCTATAATTAATGGAGAAGCAAAAGTCGGGTTTCTCGTCCAGCGATTGCCGGACTCGGAACCCGACCGACGAATGTTGAGTAATCTACTTCCCGAAAGCGGGTTAATGGACTACATCTGCGGAGTGAACATCGCGATTTCGTTCCCCTCGGTGTCGCTGAAAACGCCGTAATGCCCGATTCCGGGGATGGCGGTCTTTGGCCGAACCGTTTTCCCGCCGCTGGCTTCGATCTTCTTGAAGTACGCTTCGATATCATTTACCATGATATGCATCAGCGGGCCGGTTCCTTTCGGCGCCGCTTTCAGGTCCTTGGAGAAGCCGCCACTGACCCCCTCGGGGGCCTTAAAGACGATATACTGCATTTCCGGGTATTCCTTCGATTCCCAGGAAAAGACGGAGTTGTAGAATTTGCTTATCCGTTTCAGATCGGTGCAGGGGATTTCGATGTGACAGAAGCCGTTCATTTTGGTTCCTCATTAAATCTATGGCTAAATTTACTTTACATTCAATTTCCGGGCCGGGTCGAGTCCAGCCGCATTTTGTTTCGTTGGGCTAATTAATTATTGATACGATAAATATCCGGACGATGACAGAAATTGTCAATCACATTTGGGTGATAATGAGAGACTTGAACCGAAGAGGGGGATCGCAGTTTCCCATGAATCGCCGCCGTTCCGGCTAATATTTCTCCCGGCTTTAACTTAGCATCCAGCCGGACAGGGCGAAGAAAAATATCATGGTCGCGATATCGGCGAGCGCCAGGACAATCGGACCCGAAGCAATTTTGGGATCGACCCGGAAAATGCGCACCACCCCGGGAATGATAATACCCAGGAGACAGGCGACCATGATGGCCAGGGCAATACTGGCGCCGATGGTGATAGAAACCTCACCCTGGCGCTTCCATAGGTAGGCGATGAGCCCGACCAGACCGCCGCTGCCCAGTCCCAGCAGGGCGGCCGGGAAGAATTCTCGACGGATGAATCGCCAGAGGAGGCGCATCGACATTCTTGACGACGGCATGGTCTGCAGGGCCACCGTCATCGACTGCATGCTGACACTTTCGGAGAGCGACAGCACCACCGGTATGAACAGCGCCAGTATGGTCACCATGCTTATCAATGATTCGTAGCGGCTGGCGATAAAGGCGCAGATTAGACCGCCGATGATATTACTCAGAAGCCAGGGGAATCGGACCCCGAAACCCGATAACGGTGAGAGATTGCGGCCCAGGGTCAAATGGATCCCGACCATCTGAAAAATATTTTCCATCTCCTGGCGGTATTCCGGGCGCGATGTTTCGCGGGAAAAGATAGTGATATCCAGAACCGCGATTAATTTTCCGTCATCATCGATTATCGGGAGGGCCATTAATTTGTGCTCGTGGAATATTTCCGAGGCTTCCAGCAGAGTGGCGGTATGGGGAACGGCGATGACCCTGGTGACCATGATTTCCGATATCTTCCGCTCCGGGCGGCTCATCAGGAGCCGCCGCACCGGCACTACTCCGACAAGTTTTTGACTGTCGTCCACGACGTAAAAATATACAATTTTTTCGGCTAATTCCCTGCCCCGGAGATACGTTAAGGCGTCCCCGACACTCTGATCTTTCTGCAGGGTGGTGAGCCGCTTCTGTCCGTACTCACCGACCTGCTTGGTAATATCGATTGTATCCAGCATAGTTGATTGTATCTAGTCCTCTTTGAGTTCAGTTATCATCAGCCGCTACGCTTCCGTAACCTGGCCTGAAGGAAATTAGGCAATTGATAGAATAAAAGCAAAATATTCCGACGGGTCCGAGGACCCGCCAAATACGACACAGACGAAAATGTCGGATTTCTCATCCGGTGATTGCCGGACTCGGAACCTGACCTACGAATGCCGGATAACCCACCCCAAGGGGTGGGTTACCAAAGGAAACAATATTTTTGTATGATTATTCGGCTCCGGGCTAAATATCCAGATTCCGCACGTAGCGGGCGTTTTCCTGGATGAAATTACGGCGCGGCTCGACCGCGTCACCCATCAATATCGTGAACAGGTGGTCGGCCTCGGCGGCATCTTCGAGCGATACCTGAAGCAGGGTCCGGGTTTCCGGATCCATCGTGGTCCGCCAGAGTTGCTCCGGATTCATTTCCCCGAGACCTTTGTATCTCTGCACCGTGATACCGTCGCGCCCGAACTGTGTCACCACCCGATCCCGCTCTTCATCGGAGAAAGCGTACTGCTCGCTCTTTCCCTTGTGCACCCGGTACAGCGGCGGCTGGGCGATATAGATTCGTCCCTGCTCGATAAGTTCCTTCATATAGCGGAAGAAAAATGTCAAAATCAAGGTGCGGATATGGGCGCCGTCGATATCGGCATCGGTCATGATAATGATTTTATTGTACCGCAACTGGGCGGCATCGAATTCTTCCGAGATACCGGTGCCCATGGCGGTAATCAGGGCGCGGATTTCATCGTTGGAAAGAATCCGGTCGATACGGGCTTTCTCGACATTGAGAATTTTTCCCTTGAGCGGCAGAATCGCCTGGTAGCGGCGGTCGCGTCCCTGCTTGGCCGAACCGCCCGCCGAATCCCCCTCGACTATGTACAATTCGCACGACTCCGGATCGGTCAGGGAACAATCGGCCAGTTTACCGGGAAGCGAGGCGTTATCTAATGCGGTTTTGCGGCGGGTAAGTTCCTTAGCCTTACGCGCCGCTTCGCGCGAACGGGCCGCCGATATCACTTTCTCGGCAATCTTTTTGGCCACCGACGGGTTCTCTTCGAAATACTCGGCCAGATTCTCGTTGGTGATGGTTTCGACTATTCCGCGCGTCTCCGAATTCCCCAATTTGGTCTTGGTTTGCCCCTCGAACTGCGGGTCGGGAACCTTTACCGAAATGACCGCCGTCAATCCCTCGCGGGAATCATCCCCCATGACAGCGGTATCGCCGTTCTTGAGAATGTTATTCTTGGTGATATAGTTGTTGATGGAGCGGGTCAGGGCGGTGCGAAATCCGGTCAGGTGCGAGCCGCCCTCGATCGTGTTGATATTATTCACGTAAGAAAAGAGATTCTCCACATAACTGTCGTTGTACTGGATGGCGATCTCGACATCGGTCCCCTCTTTTTCCTTCTGGAAATAGATCGGCTTACCGTAGAGAACCGTCTTGTTTTCGTTGAGATATTCCACGAACGCCGCCAGTCCGCCTTTGTAGAAGAAATCAAGTTTCTTATCGACCCGATGATCGTACAGAGTGATCTTCAACCCTTTATTCAAAAAGGCCAGTTCCCGGAGGCGCGACGCCAGGATATCGAATTTGAATTCGACCTTGGAGAATATCTCGTGGTCGGCCATGAAACAGGTTCTGTTGCCGTTTTCTTTGGTCTTGCCGACCTTCTTGACATTTTCCTTCGGCACCCCGCGGACATAGTCCTGACGGTACACATCGCCGTCGCGGTACACTTCCACCCAGCACCACTCCGCCAGGGCGTTGACCACCGAAACTCCCACGCCGTGCAGACCGCCGGAGACCTTGTAACTGGCATGGTCGAACTTGCCGCCGGCGTGAAGCATTGTCATGACCACTTCCAGCGCCGATTTTTTCTGGGTCGGATGCAGATCGACCGGAATTCCGCGGCCGTTATCGGTGACCGTGATCGAATTATCCTGTCCAATTTCGACTTTGATCATGGTGCAGAAGCCGGCCATCGATTCATCGATGGAGTTATCGACCACTTCGTAGACCAGATGATGCAGACCGCGCACGCCGACATCGCCGATATACATCGCCGGGCGCCGCCGGACCGCCTCCAGCCCTTTCAGGACCGTAATGCTGGCGGCATCATAATTGCCGTTGCCGTTTTTCTTTATTTCTTCCGCCGTATCTGTCTCGCCTTTCATATTATCGAAAACCTCGTTTCTCATGATACAAAATGAATCTTACGGACCGCCTTTCCGCCCGGGCGGGCGTGAATCTTTTCCAGAATCGCGTCGACTTCCATCGCCAACTGCTGGCGCCAGACCGCATCCGGCACCGAAACCAGAAGCGTATCATCCGCGAACCGTATCGCCCGGGATATTTTGGCGAGCCGCTCCCCGACAATGTCGGGCCATTGCACCACCGCGCGCCACCCGCCGAGATTGTGGGACAGACCCATTCCGGCCAGAATACGGTCCAGAAGGGAGCCCAGAGGGGTCGCCGTTTGGCGCTGTTTAAGTATCAAATTTTTGGCGGCCATGATACATATATAATACGATAAAATGGGCATTCCTGCAAGCAAAAAAGATAGATATAACAATATGTAGTATAATATGTTATGAGAGATTTATTAATGTTTTTTTGGAATAAAAAAGGGCTTTAAATTACCAGTTTTTTTCGACCGGTTTGAGACGTTTTTTTCGCGGAAAACGGGGATTGGGAATGAAAAAATCGGGCCCTTCGCGGCGCATCAGCCGGACCGTTAAATCCTGGCAGGCCTGACAGCGGCGGATCGAATGGGCATGTTCTTTCTTGATTATGCGGCGGCGCCGATGTTCCGGGGCGAAGACGGCATGATCGATTATTTCGTATCCGGCCGAGGGATCGCTGTCATCGAAAAAATGAACCCCGGCGACAACATTTCTGGTCCCCGGCTCGTACACGGTCGCCCCCGGACATTCGATAAACATTTTATCAGCATCGAGAATCTCCGGTTCGCCGGCAATACTCCGGTCGCCGTCCACAAAGGGAAAAACCGGGTGGCGCGACGGCACATCGTCTGTCTTCTTGAGTTTATTATTCGACGCCGATGCCTTCGACATGGTTACCCTCCCGGAGATTTGGTCAACTTTTCGCTATCAGGACGATGGAGAAAAAGGCCACCGTTACCGGCAAAATGTACGAGAACGAATAGGGCAGAAAATAGGTGGCAACAAAAGTTATAGCCACCGACGGGACCACGACAAAGCGCAGGACATCGAACGATATCTTGACTATTTTCATGGTCAGGATGGCAAGGATGCTCAAGAGTAGAATCGCGGCCGCGATCAGGCCGGGAACGCCGAAACGGGCTTCGATAAAATTCTTCCCGGCCATGATAAATCCGGTGGAATCGATGGTCGTAGCCGCCTGGTGCAGTAGATTTGTCATACCGTCTCCAAGAATCCTAAAAATCTTCCAGCGGCTCGATCGTCAATGAAGACTCGCCGACCCGGCTCAGGCCGTTCATTCTCTGCGTCAGAAAATTCTGCGAGGTGATCCAGCGCTGCGATATCGCCAGCACTTCGTTGGAATCGACCTCCGAGGTCCAGTCGAGAATGATGGTGTCGATCTGGTTGCCCTCGACCGTCACGTCATCCATGGTCAGTGTGAATTTGACTTTCATTGTAACCGCCTGCTTTTCGTCCTTAAAAAGTTCTCACTTTGAAAGAACCAAATTGCAAGCGGGGTGCCATCACGAAAGGATTCTTTGGAAACTCTCTATCTTGTTGCCGGACGACACGATACGATGTCAAATGGGAACAGGAAGAATGGGCCCGGGCCCCTGATTCTTATGGGGATACAAAAAGAAGTATGGTGATTTCCCCATACCCGAGTCCCTAAACTAAACCCCGGCTCGAAGTTGAGCCGGGGCCTAAGATACGTATTGCGGTACTCCGCCCGGTAGTCTCGTATGACGGAGTATTAGTATCGGGCTGAAATCCTCCCCCCGCCGCAATAGAGATGATAGGTCGAGAACCTATTGACGGCGGACGAATAGATACAGCCACGGGTGACTCTCAATCGGAACCGTCGATGGTTCCACAGGGCATAGGCCCTGCCCCCCTCATCAGGGGTACTATGTCATAACTGCTCCTCCTTTCTCCGGTTGCATGAGGAATCGGCCAAAAAGGAGGTGGGGAGGGGATGAAATGTCAGCGTCAACGACGTTGACCCACCCGCCCAGGCATATAATTAAATCAAGAGGTCTGAGGTGCGATCTATTTTATGATTAGTGAGGACGACAATAATAATATACGGCGCCGCTGTTTTCTGTCAAGCGAAAAATTGGCGATTGTCGATTACATGAACCACTTTTTGGTGTGATGGACAATATCGCCGAAGCCGCGCATGAATTTCATATCGTCTTCATCCAGCGGTCCGGCTTGAATTGCTTTCAGATTTTCCAATAATTGCTTTTCATTATACGGCGCCGTCAGGCAGACATCGACATGCGGATTGGAAAGTACAAAGCGGTAACACTCCCCGGCCGTCGGGATACGGCCGTCTTTGGGATAATTTTTCGGGCGGCGCAGTAAATAACTCCAGCGGGTGGCGGTGTAACTTATTACCCCGGGATTATGTTTCTCCAGATGGGGGAAGATGTCCTGTTCGGCTCCGCGATGGGCGGCATTATAACGCGTCATGAAGGCGCTGAAAGTCCCATCGTCGGCCAGCCGCCCGATTAACTTGCGGTTGTGGCACGACATCCCGATCATCCGCACCTTGCCCTCATCGCGGAAACGGTGGAATTCATCAATTATTTTTGGGTCGAGATGTTTTTCTTTCATGACGCCCAGATAGAGGAAGACATCGATATAGTCGGTGCCGAGTTGGCGAAGCCTTTTTTCGAGGGTGCGGCGAAGATTGAGATGCCCCAGAAGAAGGTTGTATGCGCCGGTGGCGACAATATATTTCTCGCGGTCGGTTTTGAACAATTCGCGAAGGGTTTTGGTCATATGGGTATCGAACCCGTAGCAGAAGAAGAAATTGACTCCGGCATCGATCGCCTTATGAATCGCTTCCCTGCCGGGGCGATAGGTGGCCGAAAGGCCGAGGCGGAAAATTTCCTTCCCGCTCGATCCGAAAGTGGTATGGAGGAAATCGTTTGACATGATATTAAATAGAATATTTATCTCTTTCGTGTCAAGAAATCTTTGCCTTTTTTAAGGGAGTAATATATTTTGAATTACTGGGACAAAGCGGCTGGTTTGCCGTCACCATCAATAATCAGGAGGGTGCCATGTTTAAGACAACTCGGCTGTATCTTTTTCTCATAATTGTTCTTTTGCTCTTTGTTGCCTGCTCCGGAGAGCACGGGTTCAAGGTCGCGCATCAACTTGCCGGAACCGGCGAGACGAATTGCTATTTATTATATGACCTGAACAGCCGCGAGGCGGCGCTTTTTGATGTCGGCGGGCCCATCGATTCTCTTACGGATATCATCGCCAGCGAGAATCTGAAATTAAAATACCTCTTTGTCACTCATGCCCATTGCGACCATGTGGCGGGAATGCCGGCGGTGATGAACGCCTATCCCGAGGTGCAGTTTGCGATTGCCCGCGAGGAATTCGACGATATGACCCGGCTGTATATGGAGTGGGAAAGGGCGTTCGATTCGGCGGCCCTGGCTCAAATCAAGAGCGATCCGGCCCTGCTGGCCCTCATGGATTTCGATTTCGGGCGACTCGGCGAGCCGGATATCTATCTGGCCGACAACCAGACCTACTGGCTGGGCGAACAGGAAATTAAAACTGTTATGGCTCCGGGGCATTCGCGCGGAAGTATCTGTTTCTATCTTGACAGCACCCTCTTTTCCGGTGATGTTTTGTTTTACAGGACAGTCGGGCGGACCGATTTGCCTGAATCCGGGGGCAAAGAAGCGCTGACCAAATCGGTGCGGCGATTGTATGATTTGCTTTCGGACAAGACCGTAGTCTACCCCGGGCACGGCCAGCCGACCGATATCGGCTCGGAGAAAAGAGAAAACAAAAAAATTACGGCTGACGCCGTGCTGATGTGATGTTTATATTAATGACTTAAGCCAGGTTCCCGTAGGTCAGGATCGTCTTAGATCCTGACATTTATTATTCCAATATACTTAATGTGAATATCTCAGGATTCTTCTATCAACTTAAAGGCGTCCGGCAAATACTCAATCAAATCCCCGGCAATCAGGGAGCGGACTCCCAATTCCCCGGCGGCCAGATCACCGGCCAAACCGTGCAAATAGACGGCACATATGGCGCTGTGCAACGGGGTCATTCCCTGGGCCAGAAATGAGCCGACCAGCCCGGAGAGAACATCACCCGTCCCGCCGGTCGCCATCCCGTTGTTGCCGGTCGGATTGAGATAGAGTCCGCCTTCAGGGGAAACCACGATCGACGGCGATCCCTTGAAAATAATTACGGCGTTGTAAGGCGCGGCATATTTGCGGACTAGATTGAACCTGTCATACAAACCGCCGGGAAGTTCCTCGTCGACCAGCCGCCGGAATTCGCCGGGATGTGGCGTGAGAACCAGGGTCGGATGTTTCCCTTTGAGCGGTTCGCGATCTTTTTCGAAAGCATTCAGCCCGTCGGCGTCGATAATGGCCGGTTTATCCAGCGAGGCCACAATTCTTCGCACCAGTTCCGAGGTTTCATGATGCCGCCCGATTCCGGGGCCGATTACGACCGCGTCGGATTTGGTGATTTTCTTTCTTATTTCGCCCAGTCCGCGAAGCGCCAAAGCGCCTCTTTTGCCGACATCGGGAAGGGGATAGGTCATCGGTTCGGTCAATTTCATTTCGAGAATATGGTTCAACGATGCCGGACAGCCGACTGTCACCAGGCCCAAGCCGGCCTGCGCCGAAGAAATAGCCGATAGAGTTGCCGCCCCGGTCAGGCCGGTGGAGCCGGCAAGAATGAACAATTTGCCGAAATCCCCTTTGTGGCCGTCGGGTTTGCGTTTGGGAAGCAAATCCCGTACTGTTTCCGTTACGATCAGGTTTTCCTTGATATTGAATGAGGTCACAACATCATCGGGTATCCCAATCGGTACAACTTCCACCAGCCCTGCCAGCTCCCGCCCCGGCGACTGGAAAAGGCCGATTTTGGGAAGGGCCAGCGTGAATGTATATTCCGCCTGCACGACCGCACCGTCATGCGTGCCGGTGTCGATATTGAGTCCCGATGGACAGTCGACCGCGATAACAGGGGCATCAAGGCGGTTGATACACTCGATAAATTCGTGCGACAGTCCCGTGGGCACCCCGCTGAAACCGGTTCCGAAAACGGCGTCGATTACATAATCGGCCTCAATATTGACGCACAATTGCTCGTTGAGCCGGGCGTCGATAAGATCGATACCGGTGCCGATCCGCTTATAATTTTGCAAGGCGTCGGGGGAGAGACTCTCCGGCGGGCCGGGAAAAATGATTTTGACCCGACAGCCGTACTGGTGCAAGTACCGTCCGACCACAAAGCCATCGCCGCCGTTATTCCCCTTGCCACAGAAGACGACCATCTGTTTTCCCTGCGGCTCGACAAGGATCTCGTCGCGGATCCGTTCGGCAATACCGCGCCCGGCATTCTCCATCAGTTCCGGACCGGGAATGCCGCGATTGTCGATGGTCTCGCGGTCAAGGGCCCGCATGGTTTCAGCGGTGACCAGTTTCATTTCCGCTTTTTCCTTTTGGGTGCAGTCTGTTTTTTGGCCGGCTTCTTGGTTTCAAGCGCCAGTTCCAGGACTTCTCCGGCGTTCTTGACGAAGAGGCATTTCATCCCCTTCTTGATTTCATCGGGAATTTCTGTCATATCCTTTTTATTTTCATCCGGCAAAATTACAGTCTTGATTCCGGCCCGATGCGCCGCGAGAAGTTTCTCCTTTAATCCGCCGATTGGAAGCACCTCACCGCGCAGGGTAATTTCACCGGTCATCGCCAGACGCGGTTTTACGGGCCGCCCCGAAAGCAGAGACGCCAGCGCCGTCGCCATGGTAATCCCGGCCGAGGGACCGTCCTTGGGAGTCGATCCCGATGGGACATGAATATGTATCTCATGACTCTCGCAGAATTCGGGGGTGATACCGATATCTTTGCAGTGCGTCCGGACGTAAGATAACGCGGCCATGGCCGATTCTTTCATGACATCGCCGAGATGCCCGGTCAAAGTCAAATTGCGTTTCCCGTTCATGGCGGTGGCTTCAATAAATAGAATCTCGCCGCCGACCGAGGTCCAGGCCAGGCCGGGGACTACGCCGATCTGACCGGTGCGGGAGATAATTTCGCGCGAGAACCGCTGCGGCCCGAGATAATCGGGGACGCTATCGGCCTTGATTGTGTACTTGCTTTTAGAGCCGCCGGCGATACGACGGGCCACCTTACGGCATATCGAGGCAATTTCCCGTTCCAGATTGCGGAGCCCCGATTCGCGGGTGTACCCGTTGGCGATCGCCAGGATGGCGTCGTCCTTGAATATCAGTCTTCCTTTGGGAATGCCGTGATTTTCCAGTTGCTTGGGGAGAAGGTGACGTTTAACAATTTCCAGTTTCTCCAGATCGGTGTAACCGGGAATGCGAATCACTTCCATCCGGTCCAGCAGGACCGGCGGAATCGGATCGAGCAGATTGGCCGTCGTGATAAACATCACTTTAGAAAGATTGAACGGCACCTCGAGATAGTGATCGGAGAAACTGTCGTTCTGCTCGGGATCGAGAACCTCGAGCAGAGCGCTGGCCGGGTCGCCGCGGAAATCGACCCCGATTTTGTCGACCTCATCGAGCATGATAACCGGGTTGTTGGAACCGCACCGGCGGATGCTTTGTATCATTCGTCCCGGAAGGGCGCCGATATATGTGCGGCGATGGCCCCGAATTTCGGCCTCATCGCGCATTCCGCCGAGCGAAATCCGCTCGAATTTGCGTCCCATGGCCCGGGCGATAGAGCGGCCCAGCGAAGTCTTACCGACTCCGGGCGGACCGACAAAACAGAGAATCGGCCCTTTGACATCGCTCTTTAATTTCCGAACCGCCAGATATTCGATAATACGATCCTTGACCTTTTCCAGGTCGTAATGGTCCTCATCGAGAACTTTCTTGGCTTTGGCGACATCGAGAATGTCGGTAGTGGAGACCGACCAGGGGAGAGCCACGAGCCATTCCAGATAGGTGCGGGAGACCGTGTATTCGGCGGAGGCCGGATTCATTCGGGAGAGTCTCTCCAACTCTTTTCTGGCGGCGGCATCGACAGTTTCGGGCATCCGGGCATCGGCGATCCGTTTCTCGAATTCATCGATTTCGGCCCGGTCGTCTTTATCGCCCAATTCCCGCTTGATCGCTTTCAGTTGTTCGCGAAGAATGAATTCGCGCTGTATTTTTCCCAATTCCGTTTGCGCTTCGGTCTGAATTTTTTTGGAAAGTTCGAGCACTTCGATTTCGCGGTTGATAATTGTCAGAAGTCGTTCCATCCGCTTGAAAACATTGGTCTCTTCGAGCAATTCCTGTTTTTCCTTGATGGCGAAATTCAGATTGGAGGCGATCAGATCGGCCAATTTCGACGCCGTCTCCTGATTGATGGCCGATATGTACAATTCTTCGGACAGACTGGGGGAAAGATCGACCACGGCCTTGAGCCGCTCCAGAAGATTTCTCTGGAGGGCCTCCATCTTGACGGATTCGGCTTTTTTCTCGACAATCTCTTCCACTTCGGCCGTGAGATACGGGTCGTTAGACAGGAATTTTTTTATCCGGATGCGGGAGAGCCCCTGCACCAGAAACCGGATTGTACCGTCGGGAAACCGGAGCATTTTGAGAATGTTGCCGGATGTGCCCACTTCGTAAATGTCGGCCTGCCCGGGGTCTTCCTTGCTCTGGTCGGTCTGAAGAAACAGCCCGACCACGCTTCCCCGCATCAGGGCCTCGTCAATCAGCCGCGCCTGTCTCTGCTCGTTAGCCATGAGCGGCACGACCAGAAACGGGAACACCACCGTCCCGCGCACCGGCAATATCGGCAAGGTCGGCGGGGTCGGCTTGATTTCTACTTTCTCCTGAATTTTATCCATGGCATCTTCCATAGATATCCCTCTCGTATCTATAGTGTCGGATTTTTTTCAAATATATCAAATATTGAAGCGGAACAGGATGACATCGCCGTCCTGAACCACATAGTCTTTTCCTTCCACATGAAGTTTCGCGGCCGCTTTAAGGGCGGGCAGGGTTTTGTGAACCATGTAATCATCATATGACGCCACTTCCGCCCGAATGAATCCCCGCTCGAAATCGGAATGCACGGCCCCGGCCGCCTTGGGCGCGGTCCAGCCCTTGCGGATAGTCCAGGCGCGGGCCTCCGGCGGGCCGATGGTGAAGAACGATATCAGCCCCAAAAGGGCGTACGATTGCTGAATGAATTTCTCCACGGCGGGACGCTCTATGCCGAGGTCTTTCATGAATTCAAATCGCTCCGTCTCCGATAGCTGCGCCAGTTCCATCTCAATTTTGCCGCATATGACCGCGATCTCCCGAACTTCCGGCTTGACCAGCGACGAAAACTCCTCCGCGATTTTATCGGAATCGGCCAGTCTGTCTTCGGATATATTAAACACCGCCAATTGCGGCTTCTGACTTAAGAAAGTATAGCCGCGAATCAGTTTGGCTTCCTCCTCGGTCAGGGCCAATTCGGCGATCAGACGGTCGGTATTCAACGCCTCCTGGCATTTTTTGAGAACTTCCAGTTCCTGGGTCCGTTCCTGGTTGCCGGTCAGTTTGATGGTCCGGGCAATCTTATCGATATTGGTTTCGAGTTGGGCCATATCGGAGATTATCATCTCATCCTGAATCGCCTGCAGGTCCTTCTCCGGTCTGGCGCCGGGGTTGAAATAATCGAGGACAATGACCAGCGCATCCATCATCCGCAATTCCGGGGTGATTTCCAGATCGCCTTTGGTTTCTTTACCTTTGCCGGAGAATCCGGCGGCATCGAGAAATTCTATTTCGGCATAGGTGATTTTTTTCGGATCAACCAGCGTCGATAAATTGTCGAGCCGTTCATCGGGGACCTTAATAATGGCGCGATGCGTCGCCCGCGAATAGTCGCCGACCGCTTCGGTCTGCCCGGAAGCGGCATTAAATAATGTGGTCTTGCCCGACTGGGGCAGTCCTATAATTCCCAATTTCATATCAATATAGTATGGAAGAACCGCCGTTAAGGCAAGCCCAAACCGGATTTAACCTTACGGCTGAAAGGACTATTTTTTTACCAGCGAGCGGAGGATTTTGAGATTCTCGATATCTTCCAGCAATTCCTCCCCTTTGGGTGTCTCGAGAATTTTGGGGATTTTGACCAGCCGTTTGTCATTCATTATATGCCGAAATGGTTCCAGCCCCAACTCTCCCTGTCCGATATGATCGTGCCGGTCGACCCGGGAGCCGAACCCTTTCTTGGAGTCGTTGAAATGCATTACCTTCAGGCGATCCAGGCCGAGGATAGTATCGAACTGTTTCATGGTCGCCCTATAATCTTTTTCCTCCTGAATCGGATAACCGGCGGCGAATATATGGCAGGTATCAAGGCAAACCCCCATACGGGATTTGTCCTCGACCATGTCGATAATCTGCGCCAATTGCTCGAATTTGTAGCCGAGATTGGTTCCCTGACCGGCGGTTGTTTCCAGGCAAACAATAGTCTTATTCTCAGGGTCTTTTTCAAACAGTTTATTGAAGGCCCCCGCGATTTTTTTCAGCCCCGCCTCTTCGCCCTCGCCCATGTGCGAACCGGGATGCATCACCAGATAGGGAACGCTCAGCATGTTGCAGCGCTCCAGTTCGATTCCGAACGCCTCCAACGATTTTTGAAACATCTCTTTGTCGGGCGACGCCAGGTTGATGAGATAACTGTCATGAGCGCAGGCCACCGTCACCCCGGTGTTCTTCTGTTCGGCCAGAAACCGTTCCACTTCTTCATCGGTCAACGGCTTGGCCCGCCACTGGTTGGATGATTTGGTGAAAATCTGGATCGTGTCGCAGGTCGCTTTGAGTCCGTCGAGGACGGCATTAAAAACGCCCCCGGCAATCGACATATGCGCGCCCAGATTATAATTGACTTGCTTTTTCATTTCAGGTTCAACCCCAATATCTTCATTTCGGTCATATCTTCGATGGCATATTTGACTCCCTCGCGCCCCACGCCCGATTTTTTCACTCCGCCGTACGGCTGGTGGTCGGCGCGGTAGGTCGAGATGTCATTTATCATTACTCCGCCGACATCAAGATGTTTGAAAGCATAAAAAATATCTTTTATCCGGTTCGTAAAGATACCGGCCTGGAGTCCGTAATCGGAGCGGTTGATTTCGGCGACCACTTCTCTGAAGTCTTTGTACTTGAAGATGATGGCCAGGGGCGCGAAAGCCTCTTTGAAGCAAACCTCCATATCCGGTTTGACATCGGCCAAAAGGGTCGGCTCCAGTATCCGTTCATGCCGCTTTCCGCCGGCGATTATTCTGGCGCCATTCTTCACGGCATTATTTATCCACCCCTCGATTCTGGACGCCGAGGCGTCATCGATCATCGGGCCGACATCGACCGTTGGGTCCAAAGGATCGCCGACTTTCAATTTTGCAATTTTCTCCTTGAATATGTCAAGAAACGGCTCGTAGATTTTTTCCTGAAGATAGATTCTCTGCACCGATATGCATGATTGCCCGGCATGACCGAACGCCCCGATGACCAGCCGCGAGGCCGCCAACTCCAGATCGGCGTCATCGGCCACCGCCACGCCGGCATTACCGCCGAGTTCGAGCACCACTTTCTTATCTTTAGCCCTTTCCTTGATCCACCAGCCGACTTCGGGCGAACCGGTGAACGTGATCAGTTTGACCCGGGGATCTTCAATTAGCGGCACGGTTTCACCGGCCGGAGCCGGGAGGATAGAGATGGCTCCTTTAGGGAGGTCGGTCCTGTCAATCAGTTCGGCCAGCATCAATGCGTTGATCGGTGTCTTGGATGCCGGTTTCAGAATCATACAATTGCCGGAAGCAATAGCGGGTGCTATTTTGTGGGCGGTCAGATTGAGGGGATAGTTAAAGGGGGATATTCCGGCGACTACCCCGAGGGGGAAGCGGCGAATCAAACCGAGACGCTCTTCGGAGCCGGCCGTCCAATCCATGTCGATAATATCTCCTCCGATCCGTTTGGCCTCTTCGGCCGCCGTGCGAAAGACACTCACGGCCCGCCGTACTTCCGTAGTGGCGTCGCGGTGGGTTTTTCCGACCTCCAGGACCAGACTGCGGGCGAACGACTCGATATTTTCTTCCAGCCCGGCGGCAATTGCCAGGCAGATCGCCTCCCTTTTGTACGACGGCAATTCGCGGGTGATGGCGAAAGTCTTTGCGGCGATCTCGATGGCCCGTGTGTAATCGGCATTTGACGCCAGGGCCACGGTCCCGATTTCTTTCAAATCATAGGGTGACTGCACGGGCAGTTTTTGTGCCGAATCGACCCATTCGCCGCCCAAATACATTTTATGATATTCACTCATATTGTTATTCCTTTAAATGCTGTAATCCGAATATTGATATATAGATATATCTTTTCAGGAGCGTTTTCAACCGAATTCGGGAAAGAGCCCGATTTCAGACTCTGGAAGAACTCCTCTTTCTATGGGAAAAATCCCATATCCAAAGCAATAAAATAGGGGAAAATGACCCTTTTGAATCCGCCCATGACGACTTCGGTCAGTTCCGGTTCGGTTTTTTCTCAAATTGCCTCCCCCCTTTAAGATCACAAATGTCAATAAGTTACGCGGTTAGTTACAATATTTTAAAACCACAATAATCCTTTTGCCAATATTTGTTTCAATTTGGCAGACCTTTTTCAAACATATCCGGCAAATGAGCATCGAAAAAGGAAAATATCTATGAAAAAGATATCTCAAAATGACGGCTTCACGATTTTGGAAGTCCTGATTGCCGTGATTATCCTGACCCTCTCTCTTCTGATGCTTTTGAATATGGCGATGATAGCATTGGAGGGAAATGACTGGTCCAATAAGGCCACCCGTTCGACCCAACTTCTGCAGGAAAAACTGGAGCAGTTGCGGACGGGAATGAATTTAACCAATGGCCGCGACACGGTCGCGGATATCCAGCGCACCTGGACCATCACCAGTTCCGCCAATCATCTGCGCCGGATCGATATCTCCGCGGCCTGGATGAACAAGCGGGGCGATTCGCTCCATAATAATATCACGGCCTACATTCGAACCGATAGCATATAGGTGGTAATTATGAAGAATATAAGATTTCTATGCGGCGGCGAGCGGGGCATTTCGATGGTGGAAATGCTGATTGCCTTATTCATGACCGCCCTCGTTCTCTCGGCCATTTTCGGCGTGTACATCAATCAGCACAAGAATTGGATGATTCAGGAAGACGTGACCGATATTCAGCAGAACTCCCGCGCCGCTATCGATGAACTGACTCGCCAGATTCGAATGGCCGGAAACGGTTTGCCGCTGGGTCTGCCGGGTATTGTCGCCAGCAATACCAACCCGGACACCATCACCATAAACTATAGTTCAACCGGGTGTCAGGCGCCTATTGAGCACGCCATGCCAACTCCCTCGTCTGAGTTGCGCTGCGACGGACATGACGTCTCATGTTTTCACGACAGTCAGTACGTTTATATTTTTTCGCCCGACTCGGGCGGCGGGGAATTTTTGGAAATAACTGAAGTGCAGGCGGCCGCCTTTCACCTGCAGCATAATACCACAATACTATCGCGCTGCTATCCCCAGGGGTCGATTGTCCTGCAGATGGAACAACTTAAATATTACATTGACCGGACCGATACGGCCCATCCCAACTTGATGCTTAAGGTGCCCGGCAAGGCCGCTCAGGTCTATGCGGAAAATATCGAGGACCTGCAGTTTCAATATACGATGAAGAATGGCGCCACCGTCAACCTGCCCGCGATCGTCGATGACATCCGGGCCGTGAAAATTAGTCTAATCGGAAGATCGTCACGAACCGATCCCTCTTTTGCCAACCAGTACCGGCGCCGGACATTTAATTCCGTGGTTAACCTTAGAAATTTCGCCATGGATTGATTTGAAAAAGGTGAGAATGAAAAAGTTCTCTATGAAGAATGGAGTTTGATACCCTGCTTTGATTTTGCCTCGCGCCTTTCGTGGAGACCGGCAGCTTCATAAGACGACTGAACCGGAACCTGAAATGAAGTGATAAGGGCCATGACTATGAGAAAAATAAAATCCCTAATACGAAATGCCGCGGGCATTACTCTGACCGAGACGATGATAGCCTTGTTTCTGACCGGGCTGGTTTCCTCGGCCGTGTTCAAAGTTTATATCGACCAGCACAAGAACTGGATGATACAGGAAGGAATAACCGATATGCAGCAGAGCGCGCGGGGCGCCATCGATGAACTGACCCGATATATCCGGATGGCCGGGTACAACCTGCCTCCGGGTTTCAACGCGGTGGAGGGTCTCAATACCGATCCGGATACGATTATGGTTTCCTTCTGTTCCGATCGGGGCCGAGCGGCGCTGGCCTATGATATGGCGACCCCGTCGGAAGCGCTTCATTGCGACGGCTATGATCTGAGTTATTTCAAGGAAGGACAATGGCTGTACATCTACAGCCCCGATTCCGGCGGCGGTGAGTTTTTACAGGTCAGCCATATCGACTCCGGGGCCTATGTAATCGACCATGCTTACACCCCGCTGTCCCAAAATTACCCGCACGGCTCCCTGATTCTTCCGATCCAGAGCATGAAGTACTATGTCGATTACAGCGACTCTTTGCACCCCAATCTGATGCTTCAGTTATTGGGGCAGAATCCGGTCGTGTACGCCGAAGGGGTCGATGACATACAATTCAAGTATCGGATGAAAAACGAAATGGTTCTTGATGTTCCGGTCATTCCGTCCAATGTCCGGGAAATATTGATAACCGTGGCCACCCGATCGGCCGAACCGGATCCCGACCAGCCGGACCCCTATCGGCATCGGGTCTTTTCGTCGCGCGTCAATTTGAGAAATCTCGATATACGCTGCAATGAAGGTTCGTGATATACGAGCGAACCGGCAGAAACTGAACAAGAAACCGAGGAAGGCGGTGAATCATAAGATGAATAGACTCAAATCAAATTGCGGAGTTGCGACCTTTATCGCTTTGATGCTGATGCTGATGATGACCCTTATCGGTATCGCGGCGGTTCGTCTGTCCAACGACGAGGTCACGATTGCCGGTAATGAAATGAATGAAATGTCGTCATTTTATGCGGCCGAGGCCGGTCTGGAACGGGCCAGCGCGGCCATACAGAGTCAGTATGAAACCACCGGTTTGCCCCCGACCACGATGCCTTCGGGGAGCGAGACCATCAATAATTGCGTGGCCGCCTATAATACGGTCGATAACGGGGCGGCCGTATCACGCGAACTGGCCCAGGGGCCGCTGGCCGGACTGGATGCTCTGGTGAAAACCTATACGATAACTTCAACCGGCTCGTCCAATGTCCGGGGCAGTCAGGTGTCGCTCACCGAGACCTTCGAATGCGCCCTGGTGCCTCTTTTTCAGTTTGCCGTTTTTTACGGTAACGATCTGGAAATCGCGCCCGGACCGGATATGACATTGATGGGACGCGTCCACAGCAACGGCAATTTGTACCTCCAGGCCAACAGCAACCTATATATGGACAGCTATGTAACGGCCTCAGGTCAAATTGTGCACGGCCGCAAGGGACCCGGGGGAACCTCCTACGGCGACGTCTTTATCAAAGACACCGACGGTAACTACCAGAATATGTTGCGAAACGGAACCTGGCTCGATGCCACGCAGACGAGTTGGTATGATTCGGCCTCGACCCGCTGGGGCGGCCGCGTGCAAGACGCCGCTTTCGGACAGGGCCCGCTGAATCTTCCCCTGACCAATACCGGCGATCCTCACAAATTAATCGAGCGCGGCACCGGCAATCCCGATTCATACGAAAATCAGGCCAATTTCAAGATAATCGACGGCGTGGCGCAGGCCCTGGTCGGGGCCACCTGGGTCAACGTTTCGGCCCTTCTGCCCGCCGGAACCATTACGACCAGGACGTTTTATGATGCGCGTGAAGGACAAAATGTCAATACCACTCAAGTTGATATGTCGCTATTGAAAACCAGCACCTATTTCCCTTCCAACGGCGTAATTTATTCTTCCGATCATCGGAGCGGTTTTAACGCGGCCCGACTGGTTAACGGCTCTGACCTGGGACATCCGCTGGCATTTATAAGTGAAAATCCTCTGTACATCAAAGGTGACTTCAACAGCGCCAATAAAGTTCCGGCTTTCATTGCCGGCGACGCGGTGACCTACCTTTCCAATAACTGGAACGATGCCAATTCCACTTTGACCAAGTCCAGCCGCGTGGCCAACCAGACCACTGTCAACGCCTGCTTCCTGACGGGCAACACCAATACCACGAGCACGCAGTACAACGGCGGGCTGGAGAATCTGCCGCGCTTCCTGGAAACCTGGAACGGGACTAAATTTATCTGGCGCGGTTCGATGGTCAATTTGTGGAATTCGACCCAGGCCACGGGAAACTGGAACGGTACCTATTATGATCCTCCGGTACGTGACTGGGCGTATGATACGTCGCTCGATGATCCCGCCAATTTACCTCCCGGCTCGCCCCGGGCGCGTGTCTTCCAGCGGACCGGCTGGAAACAGGAATTTGTCGGTTACGAAGAATAATCTCAAGGCATAAAAAAATGCCCCGGCGTTTCGACCGGGGCATTTTTTATTTGTACTTTATGGTCATTCCTGCCCGAGTTTGATAACCTCGACCGGCCCCAGTTGCTGCAAAGAATTCTTCAGCGCCGCTTCGGAGCCATATATGATTACTATATAATTATTATAATCCAGATAATGCTCGGCCACGTCGCGGAGCCGATTGACATCTACCCGATTAAAAGCGGCGAGCAATTTGTCATGAAAGTCAAAGGAAACCCCATGACTCAAAAGCCGGGAATGAACATCCACCGAACTTTGCGGCGTCTCATACAATGAGGCAAAATAGCCGCGGTAATAATACTTCGCTCCGTCGAGTTCCTTCACGGGAATCCTAATCCGGCGCAGTTCGTCAAGGGTCTCTCTGGCCCCGTTTATGGCGTCGATGACGGCATTTCTGGTGGTGGCCCCGGAAATAAAAATCATTCCGTCGCCCCGGGAGAGATCCAGGCTCGATGAGATATATGTCGCCGAAGATTTATTGACGATCAAATTTTGAAACAGCCGGGAAACCCGTCCTCCGCCCCCCAGTATATAATTGAGCAGGGCCAGAGATGGGAAATCGGGTGACGACGCGGGAACGATGGTTCGTCCCAGGGCGAAATCCACACCCGGAGAGGCCGGATTGTCGATCAAAATAATCTTTGATGTGTCCGGTATGGAGGCGGAACCGCGCGTGCCCCAGCATTTGCCGTTCGATGACCAAACCGCAAAGGATGCGCCGATTATTTTTTTGAGATCTTTAATCGCAAAATCCCCGGCTATCAGAAGGACACAATTTCCCGGGGCAAAATTGTCGCGATAGAATTTCCGCACATCGTCGATTGTAATGCGGTTTATGGTGGAAACTCTGCCCCAGTTGGAAAGGCCGTAGCCCCGATTGTCGTAGAAGGCCCGGTAAACTTCATCCTTCATCAATATCTGCGGCAGAGAGCGATGTTGAAGGTTGACCGAGACGAGGCGCTTTTTCAGGCGCTCGAGCGATTCCTCCGGAAGTAAGGGGTGAGCCATCATCTCCCCCAGAATTTTCATCCCCAGGGCCAAATCGCGGGACATGAAATTCCCCTCGAATAAGAGGGCGTCCTTTTCATCCTGCAGGGGAGTGAGAACTCCTCCCACCGAGTCGATAACCTCCACCAGCCGTGTTCCCGGAAATTTTGCGGTCCCTTCTCTCAGCATCAGAGAGGTCAGGGCCGCCAGCCCGGACAACCGGGCCGAATCCGTGGCCGGGCCGCATTTGACCAGTAATGAAAAATGGACCATCGGCTGCTCATGATCCTCCCAGGCCACGACTTTCAGGCCGTTGCCGAGGGAAAATTGCTCGGACGCCGGAGTAATGCCGCCTCCGATTGACACGGAGACAAAAATAAAAAACACCACCGGGAGCAGAACGATTATAGGGAATTTTTTCATCGGGAGTCTCCGACGGTGGAATCACCGGTGTACGGTTGGAGCGGTTTCTGGAGAATGACGTTGCGATTGCTGGAGCGAAGATACCTGGCCGCAATAGTTTTTATGTCCGCGGCCGTCACTCCGCGGGAGGCGGCCAGTTCTTTATTCTGCGTGGACCAATCGCCGGTCAAGAGATAATAATATCCCAGCCACGCGGCCTTTTGATCCAGGGTGCTATTGTAACGGTAATATTCGCTTTCCCGCTGATTTTTGACCTTTTCCAGTTCTCCCGGGGGGACCATTTCCTTTCCCAGGCGTTCTATCTCGTCGATCATGACCTTTCGGGCCGTATCCACGGAGGCGTCATAATTGAGAAGGGCATAGAAAAAAATCAATCCGGCGTCTTCCAACTCAATCAGATTTCCGCCCAGCGAAACCGCCGATTTTTTGTCGAGGACCATCGTTTGATAGAGACGAGCCGATCCCCCGCCCACGAGAACGCGGCGGATTAAATTCAGAGCCGTATTATCAGGGGAACCGATTTTTCCGATATGGTAGGCGATTAACACCACCGGGATCTGCGAGGGATTCTCCAGGATTTCGGTCCGTTCTCCTCTCTGCTCCGGTTCCGCAACAGGCCGCCGCGCCGGCAGCGGCAGGGCGGGGATATTGCCGAAATATTTTTGTACCTCTTCAACGGTTTTTACGGCGGCCACATCGCCCACAATCACGATGATCGCATTGGCGGGCTGAATATATTTGCGAAAATATTCTCTGATATCATCCAGGGTCAGACTTTCCAAATCGCTCGGCCACCCGTAATAGGGATGCTGATACGGATGGGCGCGGAAAGATAAATTGAAGGCCTCTTCATTAATCGGCCCGTAGAGGGAGCCTTCCACCAGCGAAAGACGATCCTTTTTGGCCGCCTCGCGGGCGGCAAAGAGTTTTTCGTAGGTTATGTCGATATTCTGCATCCGATCCGCTTCCAATAGAAGGATGGAATCCAAAAGCGATATCGCCCCTTTCGATGAAAAATTGATGACATCATAATCGGTCATGGAACTGATACTGCCGCCGCCCGATTGTATTATCCGGCTGAATTCCCCCTTGGGATAGTGCGGGGTTCCTTCATACATCAATTTTTCGCAAAGTTGGGACATGCCCGTCAGGCCCGGCGGTTCGTCCTTGATGCCCACGTGGTACATGACGTTCACGGCGACCAGGGGAGCGGAGTGATCCTCTTGAATGAGAACGGTCAGTCCGTTGGAAAGCGTTTTCATCATAACCGGTTGAACCGGAATATCGTCCCCCCGGAGAACCGGGGAGAACAAACCGATTATGATTGCGGAAACAAACAGCGGCCCAAAGCCGCGACCGAATTTGCGCCAATCCTGCATTAAGTCCAACATAATAAAATAATACCCTATTGGCAACCCCTATGAGAGAGCAAATCCTATCTTCGGCCCCTCCCCCATGCGGGGCGGTATTCTATGAAAAATATATTTGTCATCGGGCCGTCATTGTGCGCGATGCGGCTCTGAACCCCGTAGGTATAATAACCGTGGGTATAGCGGACACCGAACTGGTAACTTTTCGCATTGTCGGCGGCGGCGAAAAAATCCCAGTTCTTCGTTGAGAAATATTCCGCCGTATATAAATAGTCGGCATCGGAGAAGCCGCGGCCGGTGGCCGTTCTGGCTTCGATGGAGAGTATTACCCGACTCTGGAGCAGGTAGTAAGAGAAAGCGTAGCGCTGTACAACCGCGCTTTTCTGCCCCTCTATTTCGCCTCGATTCAGGTTTTCGAACACGGCCGCCAGCGCGATATCCCGGCTTCTCCTCATGTACAGGGCCAGGTTCCATAAGTGCCTTCTGTTATAGGAGGCCGGTCCCTTTCGAATATAACGATACGAGCCGCCCCAATTCAAACCCCGGACGATTTCGGCGCCGGCCGCGAAAATATATTCCTCGAAAGCGCTCGCTTCAAAATTCTTCAGATGACGATAGGCGATTCCCAGGCCGTTCCCGGTGGACGCGATTCCCCAATTTTTAAACCAACTTGATTTTTTTACTTCTCCCATATATTGAAATCCGGCCGTGGAATCATGCGTTATGGAAGCCGGGTTGACCCAGATCGCTTCGGGCGACATGACCGCCGAGGCGGGACGGTCATAAAAGACATCTTGAGGAAGGCGAAGTTCCACGGTACCCATGGCCGGATTTCGGCCAATCAAAAATGTGGACAGGGTCAAAAATATTATCGTCCTGGCGAGATTCATTTGCCCCCTGCGGCGGTGCCTTTGAGAGAAATATTCCCGTCGCCGCTAATCTTGACGCTTATATCCGCCCCCCCCGAACCGCTGGTAAAGCGAAGTCGATTTTTCATGACTTCGGTCGGCTCCATCATCAGGCCTTCCGCCGATATTTCCCCGTCGGAATCGACTGATAATAAAAATGAGGCATTTATATCCGGCGAGACTTCCAGTTCGACATCGTCATTGGTATTGGACACTTCCAGCGTGGCCTGTTTCGCTTCCGCCAGCATCATCCGGATTGGCCCGTAACTGTCGATCACGCGGCTTCCCGGCAGGGTCAAATGAATATCTTCAAGTCTTATTTTGCCGTAACTGTTCTTGATATCGAGGGCCCCCGAAGCGGTCGCAACCACAACATTCCCGCTTTGATTGCGCAACTGCGCCGGCGTGGCTCCCGATTTCATGTTCTCCACCCGAATATCGGCGTTGGTGGTGGCCAGAAAAATGTCCCCCGAAACGCCGGTGGCGATTATATCCTGATTACTCGTCGAAAGATTGAGCCGCTCCGTTATTTTCTCCACTTCCATTCGGCCGAAAGAGGAGAGATTTTCCACGGCCCGTAATGGTCCGACTATATTAAGATCGAAATACTCGGCGCTGACCTCGAGCGTGATATTGTCCGGAAGGTGCAATTCGCCCTCGATCGAGGCGGAGTTGTCGGTCCCCGACCAGGGTGCGGGATTGGGGGCCTTAAAAATCAGTTTTGCCCCCGTCGGGGTCTTTTCGATAGAAACATCGATCAATTCGGCGTAATCGATCGCCAGCGATTGCCGCGGCACCTTCAGGACTTTTTTGTATTGAAATAATACCTGATCGGGATTGTCGGCGATAACATTTATTTTTCCGATTAAGTGCCGGGCCGAACTTATCGCGATTCTCGCTCTGGGGCTGACCGGCAATGTTAATTCCGTTTTTCTGGTCATGAAGCGATCATCGGTCTGAATGACCTCTTCCGCCTCCGCCGGCGCGATGACGTTTAGAAACAAACCCAGAAAATAAAAAATGACGATTCCTTTTTTCATTTTTCTGACTCTATATTTATTTCATAAATTTTCTGCATAATTATCGAACCGGCGACCGCCGCATTCAGCGATTCCACGAGCGAGGTGTGACCAATCCTTATCTTGCGATCGGCCAGTTTCATTATCGGCGGGGTCGGGCCGGTCGCTTCGGAACCGACCGCCAGTATAATTTTCTCTTTCCCGGGCATTTTAATGATGGCCCCGGTCAGACTCTCTCCGGAAATATCCGCGACCCATAATTCATACCCGCTTTCCCGTTTCAACCGTGTCAAATCGGCCGGTTCCGTTTCGGCCATGGCGACTCCGAAAATGGCTCCTGACGACGATCGGACCACCTTGGGGTTATACGGCTCGACCGTATTGGAAGTTACCAGGACCGGATTGAACCCGAAAGCCAGCGCGGAGCGAATCAGGGTGCCGGCGTTGCCGGGATCGGAAATATTATCCATGAGGAGAATTCGCCCCGGGCCGGGGCGGACTGTTTTCTCCGGCGCACTATCGGGGATTTTGAATATTCCGATAAGGCCCTGGCTGGTTTCCGTATCGGACAGGCGGTTTAAATCTTTCGCCGATACCGAAAGGAGCGGCACGCGCCATTTCCGCATTTTCCCAAGGAGAAGTTCGGCGCGTTCGGTCAGACCCGAGGGGGTAAAATAGATTGCCTGGGGCAGTCTTTTGTATCGGGCCGATTCCTCCAGAAGGCGGATTCCTTCGGCCATAAAGAGCTTTTCGCGGCGCCGTCCCTTCTTGGTGAGCAGGGACTGCAGTCTTTTTCGTTCCTCCGGATTCAGCGGCGACAATATTCCTTGCTTTTCCCAAATACAATTTTTAATAATGTATTAAAGAAACTTGTAATGCATATGGCAAGTGAAAACTCTCTGTAGACTTGTACTCATTTTAAATTTGAGTGCCCTGCTTTACGGGGCCGATACTACCCGGATCGTTATCGGCTGGGATGGGACTCATTATAATCCTCCGGAATCGGGCTACAAACTGGGTCTGGCCCTCTCCGGCGGCGGGGCCCGCGGCCTGGCGCATGTCGGCGTTATCAAGGCCCTCGAAGAGGCCGGTCTTCATATCAACGCTATCGCCGGAACCTCGATCGGGGGGATTGTCGGCGGCCTCTACGCCTGCGGTTACGATGCCGACAGCCTTGAAAAAATTATCCGCGCTATCAATTTCTCATCGCTCTTTTCGGATCGGCCGTCGCGGACCGCCTTATACTTGACGCAACGGACCGAAAAAGAGCGGTACCTGCTATCGGTGCGATTCAACGGCCTCCGGCCCTATATCCCCCAGGGTCTGACCGCCGGGCAGAGACTGACCGATTTGATAACCTCTCTTACGCTCAAGGCCAATTATATTTCCGGCGGATCATTTTCCCGAATGGAAATTCCCTTCCGAACCGTCACCACCGACATTGTCAGCGGAAAAGAGGTGGTGCTCGATAGCGGCAATCTGGCCGATGCCATGCGCGCCACTATGGCCTTTCCCCTGGCGTTTACCGGGGTTGACCGGGACGGCCAAATCCTGATGGATGGCGGCATGCTGGACCCGATCCCGATCGATGTCGTTCACAGCATCGAGAATAATCTGGATCTGGTCATTGCCGTCAATACCACCAGTGACCTTCTGCCCAAAAATAAAATCAATGATCCGATTGATATCGCCGGACAGGTGACGACTATCATGACTCAGGATCAGAAAATGGCCGGCCTGAAAGCCGCCGATGTCGTGATTACGCCGGATCTGACCGGATACTACAATTCCGATTTCGACCAGGCCCCGGCCTTGATCGAGAAAGGGTACGAGGCCGGTTGGGAAGAAGTTCCCCTGATTATGAAGAAACTGAACGAAAATTGCGCTCACGACTCGCTTTATATCGGCGCCGTCCGCCTGACCGACACGGCCCCGAATTTCGATACCGCGGCGGTCGGCTTGCCGTCGCCGGGATATATCAGGCGGACCGATTTGAAAAAAATGCTCAACGAAATATTCCGGAAGGAAAACTTGTTATTACTGGAGGCCCGGCTCATCGGCGATTCCTCCGATTTTCCCGGCCAAAACAAGATGATTCTGGAAATAAGTATGATTCCCCAGCCGGAAACGAAAAGTCTTAAGATCAATATTTACGGCAATGAGATTTTTAGCGACTCCGTCATCACGACCCTCCTGGAAGACGGCGCTGTACGGTTGTCTTCCGAAAATATAAACATCTTCTCCCGGAAATTGCGCCAACTGTATCGAGATAGGGGATTCGATCTCGCCTACGTGCGTCGCCTGAGTTACTCTCCATCCGACCGGACGCTCGACATTGATATCGATGAGGCCGCGGTGGAACGAATAGAAATTTCCGGCAACCGCCGCACCAAGAATTGGCTGATCCGCTCCAATTTGCCTTTTCAGGAAGGGGAACCGCTCGGCACGAAAGAAGCCACCCAGGGGATCAGAAATATTTACAACACCGGTCTCTTCGATCGGGTCGCCATGAATATTCTTCCGGGAAAAAGCGGTGCCATCGTGCGGATAAATGTCGAAGAGGAAAAATATACCCAGATGCGCTTCGGCTGGCACTGGCAGGATGAATACCGGAGCGAGGAATTCGCCGAAATTCTCGACGACAATCTTTTCGGCGCCGGACAGGAATTTATGATTCATGGGCAGTACGGACGATGGCGGCAGAAGTACGAGGTTTCTCTCAAGGCCGATCGCTTTTTTTCGACGTACCTGACCTACCGGGCCAGCGCTTATTACAATATTTTGGAGCGGCAGTTGTATGATCCGCGGGGAGAGGCTATTGCCTCGCGCCGGGAACGAAGACAGGGGATCGGCTTGGTTCTGGGCCAGCAGATCGCCCGGCTGGGAACGGTGACCGGCGAAATCAGGTGGGAGGAAATAAACAATAAATATGCTCCGGGCGGACTTAAAGAGAAGAATCGTCTCCGCACCCTGGGACTCCGCTCGCTCGTGGAGACATTCGACCGCTACTCCTTTCCCAACCGCGGCAAGAAGCACCTGTTCTATATAGAATACAATACCGACATTCTCGGCGGACANAACCGCTTNACGAAACTNTTCAGTTCGATCGAATCATATTTCCCCATTACCCGGCGGTTCAATTTCCACCCTAAACTCGCCGTCGGCTGGACCGATACCGGTGAAAAGGTTCCTGTCTCGGAAAAATTCTATATCGGCGGGCCTTATTCTTTCCCCGGTTTCCATACCGATGAATTGTACGGCGACAAAATGGTCCTGGCCAACTTCGAACTGCGTCACAATCTGCCGTATGATTTTTATTTGACAGCCCGATTCGACGCGGGCGAAGTATATGCCTCGGCCGATCAGATCAAACTCCGTCATTTGCGCCAAGGGTACGGTTTCTCCGCGGCTTATGATTCACCCCTGGGACCGATTGATATCGGTTACGGCAAAGCGGGGAGCCACCCGGGACGATGGTATCTGAATATCGGTCTCCAATTCTAAAAAAAAGGCCGCCCGAACCGGACGGCCCATATTAATGCTGATCTAAATATTATTTGATTTCGAGCGGGACATCGGTCACCGGCCCGAAAGTGTCGAGCGGCTTGTCGAAGTTTTCTTTCGCCCCGGTGATAATGATGGCCATATTTTTGGGATCGAGGTACTTGGCCGCCACCCGGTTGCAGTCGGCCAGCGTGACCGCTTTAAACGCCTCCAGATCTCTTTTCATCTGATCGGGCGGAAAACCGCCGATTTCCATAATGGCGCTGGCATCGACAATCTGGTCGGGCGTAGCATAATTGAAAACAAAACTATTAATGAGCGATTCTTTGGCCATGTCCATTTCCTGCTGGGTGATACCGCTGTCTTTGACCTGATTTATGATATCCAGCATCATCCGGGTCGCCTCACCCATGGTTTCGGCCTTGGTCTGACAGATGGCGAAGAAACTCCCCATCTCCGGGCGATAGTACGTATAACTTCCCACCGAATAGGCCAGTCCGGCTGTGGTTCTGATTTGTCCCGTCAGCCGTGACGTGAATCCGCCGCCGCCCAGGGCAAAATTCAGGACATCCATGGCGTGACGATCCGGATTTTTGTCGGTCATGATTAACTCTCCCATTCGGATATTGGCCTGATTGATATCCTTGCGGACATAATAAACCCCGGGCTTGTACTGCATCGTCGCGATCGGCGGCGGGGTAATGGTTTTGTTCCCTTTCGCCCATTTCCCGAAATATTTATTTAGAAGTCCTTTCAATTCATCGAGAGTAATGTCTCCGGTGATCGACATCACGGCGTTATCGGGGTTGTAATATTCGTTGTAGCAGGTCAATAGGCCGTCGCGCGAGATATTATCGGTGCTTGCCAGGGTCGGGAAATAACCGTACGGGTGCCCGGCATAAATGGTCTCATAAAATATCCGCCTTGTCAGCATTCCTGGATCGTCATTCTGACGGCGAATGGCATCTTTGCGGTTCGATAGTTCCAGGGATATTTTGGCGGTGTCGAACAGGGGATGCTGGAGCATGTCGGCAAATATGCCCAGTCCCAGATCAAGATCCTTTTTCAGGCATTTGAGGACCATGGCCAGATAGTCGCTTGAAGCCTGACTGACGATGCTGGCGCCGACAAAATCCAGATCCTCATCGACCTGATCGGATGTTCTTTGGCCCGCCCCGCCGGTGCGAAGTAGAGTCGCGGTAATATCGGACAAGCCGATCTTGTCGGCCGGATCGTACGCCGAACCGCCGTGGAACATTATCGAAACCGACATCACCGGCAATTGATGATCCTCGAGGAAAAAGACCACCGTGCCGTTGTCGGTCACGAACCGCATCGGCTCCGGCGGGTTGAATTTCAAATCCGGGAATTTCATATCCCGGGGATTGACGGCATACGCCGACAGACTCACTGTCAAAAGCAAGGTAATCCATATGACAATGCGAGATTTCATTCGGCACCTCCTGCAACCTTGGGAATGAGGGTCGCGACCGTTCGATTCTCAGAGGTGAAATATTTTTTCGCTACGGTCATGATATCGGCGGCGGTTACCGCCTTGAGATTGTTTCGCATTTTGAGAAGATAGTGCCAGTCATGGGCCTGATTCTGGGCCGTGGCCAGCCGGTCGGCCAGCCCGAGGTTGGAATAAAATCCCCAGATGAACTCGGCGTCGAGACGATTCTTTATTTTCTGCAGTTCATGATCGGAAACCGGGGTGCTGTCGAGTTTCGCCAATTCATCGTAAACCCCTTTTTCAACCGCGGCAAGCGTCACTCCTTCCTTGGGATAGGCATAAATCACGAAAATATCGGGAGCGTCATCACCCAGTTCGCCGCCGGGGAAGGCCCCGACCGAAATATCGAGGCAGAGCGGATTATCAATCACGAGGGCCTTGTAAAGCCGCGATGTCCGTCCGTCGCCGAGAAGCCGCCCGATCACCTGGAACGGGGCCTGTTCCGAGGAATTGAAGGCGACCGCATGATAGGCGATATAAATGGTGGGCGAACCGTCAAGTTCGGCATCGACCCGCCTTTCCCCCGGCTGGGGAGGTTCCACCGTATAGATCGGCTCCGGTTGTTTGCCGGCCGGAATGTCGCCGAAATATTTCTCGGCGAGTTTTTTGACTTCCTCCAGTTTAACATCGCCGACCACCGCAATCGTCATCCGTTGCGGGATGTAATAGGTTTTGAAAAAGTTGTTCAGATCGCTCCGTGTCAGATTGTTTTCTTCCGATTGCCATTCCCAATAGACCTGATACGGATGGGCAATAAAAGCGGTCCCGATTAACTGCTCATATAGTTTACTGCCGGGATTGTTTTCCACCGAGAGCCGGCGCTCTTCGCTGACCACATCGCGCTCCGGGAAAAATTCCCGGAAGGCCGGATGTTTTAACCGGTCCGACTCCATCGCGAACCACAATTCAACTCGATTCGAAGGCAAAGAAACATAATATTTGGTCCGGTCATACCCGGTTTCGGCATTGAATTCGGCCGCCCCGTTTCTAGTATATATCCGATCGAACTCGTTCTGCACCACATATTGAGAACTCTGGGCCGTCAAGGTATCGAGGACAATTTTCAGGGAATCGATATACCTTTGCTGGTCTTCAGCCCTCGCCGGCTGATTGAGCCGGATATAAATCAGGTCCTGCCGGGCCCGGTCGATTTTATCCCAGACAGAATCTTCCTTGGCCATAAGGACTGATTCCGCCGCATAATTGGTGGTCCCGATATTTTGTGAGCCCTTGAACATCATATGTTCGAGAAGATGCGCCGATCCGATATCCCCCCGCACTTCATATGCCGAGCCGACCGCGACACTGATATAACCGGAAAATACCGGCGCCGTGTGCCGCTCGACCACCAGGAAATTCAGCCCGTTGGGGAGCGTGAATTGCTGGACCGGGAACTGCATCTGATCCTGAGCCGTGACGATTCCAGCGGTTAGAATGACCGTCAAAGTCAGCCAGACCAAACCTGGCAGATACCTTTTCATATTTCTCCTTTATCTATTTGAATTAGAAGTTGCTCGATGCGCCTTTTGATCTCATCGCGCACCCGGGCGAAACCGGCCTGCCGGGCCTCTTCGGAAACATAGGCCTTATCCGGATTTTCAATGTCCCAGTGGATATGCTTCACTTCCGGCGGAAGAGGCGGGCAGTCATCGCGGGCCTCCCGGCAGAGCGTGACTATATAATCGCTCTCGGCGATAATATCTTTATTCAGCATGGTGCATGCATGATCCGAAATATCGATGCCGATTTCTGTCATGGCCCATATCGCCATCGGGTGCACGCCGACCGGAAAAATTCCGGCCGACCTGATTTTAAATCGGTCACCCCCCAGAAATCTGGCGAAACCCTCCGCCATCTGACTGCGGCAGGAGTTCCCGCCGCAGATGAAAAGGATAGTTTTCATACCTCACACCATCAATAATATTGATTACGTGTCCCGCCTCGATTGGATACATTTTTTTGCGCCGTATTTATTCGGCGGCGCCGTGGCATTTCTTGTATTTCTTCCCGCTCCCGCAGGGACAGGGATCGTTCCGCCCGACTTTCGGGACGGTTCTCTTGAACGGTTTCGGCTTGCCGCTCTGCGAGGCCTCCGCCATCGGGCTGGCCGCCCGTTCCTCGTCGGGACGGGCCGAATTTATGCCCATGCCGGTCGTATCCTGATGCACCGCCATCATGCGTGCCCGGGCCGCCTCCCGGCGCCGTTCCTCCAGAGTTTTTTCCGGCAGGTTCACCTGAAGTTTGTAAACCATTCCGACAATTTCCCGGTCGATGGTCTGGATCATCTCGGCAAAGATGGCAAAGGCCTCCCGTTTATATTCCACCAGCGGATCGCGCTGACCGTAGGCCCGCAGCCCGATACCGGTTTTCAGTTGATCCATTTCATACATATGATCGCGCCAGTGCTTGTCGATCGTCATCAGAACGGCATAGCGTTCGAGCCGCCGCATGATATCGTCGCCGTACAGTTTCTCTTTCTGGCCGTAAAATCCCAGAACCGCTTCGTGCAGGCGGTCGAACAGCGATTCATGGGTGAACGACGGGTACTCGGCTTCCTTGGTATCGAGATTGAGAAGAAACGTCCGCAGGAGTTCGGCCTTCATCCCGGTCCAATCCCAGTTTTCGGAGTATTCCTTGGGAGGGCAATACTGATCGATTATCCCCCGAAGAACCGATTCAATCAGTTCCAGAATTTCATCTTTTATCGATTCTTTCTCGAGCGCGGCCAGGCGGCGGTCATATATCACTTCCCGCTGGGAATTCATGACATCGTCGTACTCGAGGGTGTGTTTACGGATGGCGAAATTCTGCAGTTCCACCCGTTTCTGGGCTCGTTCGATCGCCTTGGTGACCATCCGATGCGTGATAACTTCGCCTTCCTTGACCCCCATACTGCTCATGACCCGGGCCAGCCGGTCCGATCCGAACAGCCGCATCAGGTCATCTTCGAGCGAAAGATAGAATTTCGATGAACCGGGATCGCCCTGGCGCCCGGACCGGCCGCGCAACTGGCGGTCGATACGCCGCGATTCATGCCTTTCGGTGCCCATGATATGTAAACCGCAGGGGACCTTCTCCCGGCATTTCAGATCCTTGATGAAGGGACAAATTTCCTCGTCGGTGCGCGGCGAAACCAAAGCGCAGTTCTGATGTTTGACCACCCCCGGCCCGAGTTTGATATCGGTGCCTCGTCCGGCCATGTTGGTGGCGATCGTGACGGCGCCGGCTTGACCGGCTTTGGAGACAATCTCCGCTTCCATCTGGTGGAATTTGGCGTTGAGAACATTGTGAGGCACGCCGGCACGTTTCAACATGCGCGAGAGAGTCTCTGAAACTTCGACCGAAACCGTGCCGACCAGAACCGGCCGCTTGGCGTTATAGCAATCGATTATTTCTTCGATAATGGCGTTGTATTTCTCGCGGCGGGTCAGATAGATTTCATCGTTGAAATCGATTCGCCGGACCGGTTCGTTGGGCGGAATGGAGACGACATCGAGTTTATAGATATCCCAAAACTCCTGGGCCTCGGTCTCCGCGGTCCCGGTCATACCGGCCAGTTTCTCGTACATGCGGAAATAGTTCTGGAGGGTGATAGTCGCCAGCGTCTGCGATTCCCCTTCGATTCGGACATTTTCCTTCGCTTCGATCGCCTGGTGGAGTCCGTCGGAATAGCGTCGTCCCGGCATCAGCCGGCCGGTGAATTCATCGACAATCAAAATCTTGCCGTCCTGGACGACATACTCGACATCTTTCTCGAACAGGGTATAGGCCTTCAGAATCTGGCTGATGGAATGGACCTTCTCGGAACGCTCCCCGTGGATCCGGTATAAGTCGTCGATTTTTTTGGTCTTCTGTTCGGCCGTCAGCGATGTATCGGTCTCGATTTCGTGTAACCCTTCGCTTATATCCGGGATCGTGAAAAGTTCCTGCTCGGCCTTAGGCAATTGGGTACGGCCGTTATCGGTCAGATTGATCGAGTTTTCCTTCTCATCGATAACATAGAAAAGACTTTCATCGACCTCATACAATTTTTTGTCGCGAAGATAATCCGATTCCACGCTGGTCATGAGTTCCCTCATGCCCGGCTCCTTGATTAGTTTCAGGAATTTTTTGTTCTTGGGTCCCCCCCGGGAGACCTCCAGCAGAAGCCGTCCGGCGTCGTAACTGTGCTCGGAACTTTCCTCGCTCAAATACTTTTCGGCCTGGGCGATTTTTTCGTTTATCAGGGCCGTTTGCTTGCGGACCAGGGCGTGGACAATCGGCTGCATTTCGGCGAAACGCTGATGCAGGTCGCTTTCCACCTGTCCCGAAATAATCAGAGGCGTTCTTGCTTCATCGATCAAAACCGAGTCGACTTCGTCGACGATGGCGTAATTGAAACCGCGTTGCACCCGGTCCTCGACCGTCTGGGCCATGTTATCGCGAAGATAATCGAAGCCGAATTCGTTATTGGTGCCGTAGGTAATATCCTTATTATATTCGTTGCGGCGGGCGGCGTTATCCATCTCGTTCTGAATACATCCGACTTTCAGGCCGAGAAATTCGAATATCCGCCCCATCCATTGCGAGTCGCGTTTGGCGAGGTAATCATTGACCGTGACAATATGCACCCCTTTTCCTGTCAGGGCGTTGAGATAAGTGGGCAATGTCGCCACCAGGGTTTTTCCTTCGCCGGTGGCCATTTCGGCGATTTTCCCTTCGTGCAGAACAATCCCGCCGATCAACTGCACATCGTAAGGAACCATGTTCCATTCGATTTCGATACCGGCCACATCCCATGATTTGCCCACCAGGCGGCGACAGGCGTCCTTCACCACCGCGAATGCTTCCGGCAGGAGTTCGTCGGTCGTTTCGCCTTCGGCCAGGCGCTTGCGGAACTCCTCGGTCTTGGCGATTAACTGCTCATCGGAGAGAGAGGCGAGTTTTTCGAATTCCTCATTTATTTCTTCAATCTGGGGGGATATTCTCTTTATATCCCGGTCATGCTTGGTGCCGAAAATTTTGGTTATTATATTTGCCATAGTTACCGTTTTTTATGTTTTCGAGTCCTCAATATAAACTAAACAAGCGGCCTCATCAACCGTATAAATTTAACAATTGTTTAAGATTTCAGTTGCTTTTTTTATGCCGCTTTTTAAATTTGAGCGACCTTAAAGCTGTATGGTACCGTTCGGAACGAATTCAATTTGTGTCATTTTTGCCTAAAATGAATATGGGCTCCGGCCGATATATTTAGTATCGACTTTTAATTATTTCAACGATCAATGTGGTATGTTTGACAGAAAAGGAATGAAGAAACTGCAGAAACCCTCCCGCAAGGGACGCAAAGTCCAGGAATGGGAACACACCGTCAGAAAAGATCAGGAACGGCGTTTCCAGGAAAAGAAAAAAGAGAGTCGCCGAACGATTCGCCGCCCCGAAGATGACGAGCGGGTCGACTGGCGCGACCTCCTTGCGGAAGAGGAAGACGAATCAGTGCATGGCGGTTGAAGGAACTGTAATCCGGGGGCATGGGAAGTCCTTCATAGTTCGTTGTCAGGACCGAGAACTCTTCTGCGAAATCAGAGGCAAATTGAAATTTATCGCCCGCGCGACCACGCCCGTGGCGGTCGGCGATAATGTTACGGTCACGCTTAACCCCGACGGCACCGGCATAATCGAATCGGTGGCGGAGCGCGCCACCATGTTCTGCCGTCCGGCCAAGGGTCTGATCGGCAAAAGGCAGATTCTGGCCGCCAATCTCGATCAACTGGCGGTGGTCGGTTCGACCGCCAATCCGGCTCTCAAAACGGGGCTTTTGGACAGATTTATTATCGCCGCGGAAATGGGAAATCTGAAACCGATTGTCATAATCAATAAAATTGATCTGGAGCGCCCCGCCATTCTCATTGATCTTGAGAGAGGTTACCGGGCCATTAATGTCCCGATTTTTTTTGTATCAGCCAAAACCGGGGAGGGGTGTGATAACCTTCTCGATATTCTCAAAAATCATAACACTCTGCTGGGTGGTCACTCCGGCGTCGGCAAGAGCGCTCTTCTCAATAGACTGATTCCGGGATTAAACATCAGAACCGGCGAAATCTCCGTTTCAACCGATCGGGGCATACATACTACGACCCATATTGAACTTTTCGCTCTGCCTCAGGGGGGATATGTGGCCGATTCTCCCGGCCTTAAGGTCATGGGATTTATTGAGATAGATAAAGAGAGACTGGATTCGTATTATCCCGAAATGCACCCCTATCTGGAAAAGTGCCGTTTTGCCGGGTGCGCCCATATGGAGGAACCGGGATGCGCGGTCAAGGAAGCAGTGGAAAAAGGGGAGATTCCGGAGTTTCGCTATCAGAGTTATCTCTCTATCCGCCAATCGCTTTAAATTTAATCTGTCGATCCCTCTGGATTTTTATAAGATAAAGTGTTTTTATAAGTTACCGAACTATTTAGTAGGTATTTGAAATGACGTCTAAAAACATAGAACTTCGTGTCGGTCTGCTGGTTATTGCCGCTATAATAATCTTCGTGGCGACCATCATCTGGATCCAGGGGTACCGCTTCGGCAAAGAAAATTACCGGATTTCCGTCTTATTTAATGATGTCGGATCGTTGAGTCCCGGCGATCCGGTCATGGTTTCCGGTATAAGAATGGGGAAAGTCCGGCGCCTGACATTGACCAAAGAAGGGGTGAAGGTAGATTTGGTGCTCCGAAATGAAGTCGATTTGCGGGAGGATGCCACCATAACCGTTAAAAATATCGGCCTGATGGGGGAACGGTTTATTGCCGTCTGGCCGGGCAAATCGGACAAACCATTCGACCGAAATCAACTGGTTCAGGGAAAATATGATACCGGGATTCCGGAAGTGATGGGGATGATGGGGGAGATGGTGACAGAACTGCGGAACCTCGTCCATTCCTTGAAAACTTCGGTGGCCTCAGATTCCAACCTGGCCAAATTCACACAAACCGTGGCCAATTTTGAGGAACTGTCCCAGTCTCTTTCCGAATATATGAAACGAAATAATTCCAAACTGGATAAAACCGCCGATAACTTTCTGGCCGCTTCGGCCTCCTTGAAAAAAATTGCCGTCGCCAATTCCACCCGGATCGATTCCGTTCTATCGCGAGTGGACTCCAGTTCCAAAAGCATCGGAAAAATCGTGACCGATCTGGAAGCGATGGCGGCCACGGCCCGCGAATTTGCCGACAATCTCCAGCACGGCGACGGGACCCTGCAGATGATGACCCAGGATCGCCGTCTCTATGACGACCTGCGCAAAACCGCCGACAACCTCGATGACCTCGTCAACGATATCCGTACCAACCCCAAGAAATATATCAATCTCACCGTAAGGATTTTCTGATGTCGAAATTCAAACTGGCCATAGGCCTTCATAATCATCAACCGGTCGGAAATTTTGATTCCGTCTTTGAACAGGCCCATCGGGATGCCTATGCCCCGTTTTTGAATCTATTGGATAATTTCGAAAATATCCGTCTCTCCCTGCACCAATCGGGAATACTCTGGGACTGGCAGGAGAAACACCACCCCGAATATCTGGCCCTGACAAAGAAACTTGTCAACCGGGGACAGATCGAACTTATGACCGGCGGCTTCTACGAGCCGATATTGCCGTCGATTCCCGACCGCGACAAATTGGGCCAGATTGCGCTTTTGAGCGACTATTTGAAACGACATTTCGGCTGTGACTGCACCGGATTCTGGCTGGCGGAGCGGGTCTGGGAACCGCATCTGCCCAAAGTATTGCACCGCGCCGGCGTAAATTATCTGCCGGTGGATGATACTCATTTCCTTTATGCCGGTCTGGAACGCGATGATTTGAAAGGGATTTTCATAACCGAAGAGGAAGGTTATGCCGTCAAGTTGCTTCCGATTCAAAAAAAATTGCGGTATTTGATTCCTTTCGGGACAGTTGACAAAGTCATCGATGAATTGAAACGTCAGGCCGACCGGAACGGCGGCGGGATGGCCATATACGCCGATGACGGCGAAAAATTCGGCGTCTGGCCCAAAACCCATCAGCACTGCTACGATGACCATTGGCTTAATGATTTCTTCGATGCCCTTCTGCGTAATTCCGACTGGCTGGAGATAATTACGCTGGGCGAAGCGGCTCAAACCGAACCGGTCGGACGGGTTTATCTGCCGACCGCATCATACGAAGAGATGCTCCACTGGTCGCTTCCGGCGAAGGCTTTTGTCGAATACGAGGAATTCGAAACCTGGCTCAAGAGTCAGGACAAGTTCGAAAAATACGGCCGCTATGTCCGGGGCGGGCATTGGCGGGGATTTCTGGCGAAATACGAAGAGGCCAATCTGATGCACAAGCGGATGATGGCCGTCTCGGAACAACTCGAAAAATTTACCGCCGCCCATCCGCACGAAACTGATCGAATCGCCCGCGCCCGGCATCATCTCTATGCCGGGCAGTGCAATTGCCCCTATTGGCACGGCGTCTTCGGCGGGCTGTACCTTCCCCATTTGCGCCAGGCGATTTTTGAGAACCTGATTCAGGCCGAGAATCTGATAAAAGACGATAATGATAATGCCACCGAACGGCGGCAATACGACTACGACTGCGACGGCAAGGATGACATCACGATCAGCACCAACAAATTCGCCGCCTGGTTCAAGCCCGCAAGCGGCGGGATGCTGGTGGAACTCGACAGCCGCGCCGCCTCCTTCAATCTGACCGACACTCTCAAACGGCGCCGCGAAGGGTACCACCGCAAACTGGCCAATGCCCACATTGAGGGACAGGAAAAAGTCAAGGACGGAACCGCTTCCATTCATGACTTGGTGCTGACCAAAGAGGCCGGTCTGGAAAAACTTCTGGCCGAAGACTGGTATCTTCGCCGTTGCTTTATCGATCACTTCCTGAGTCAGGATACCGATATTCAAACTTTCCTTTCCGGCGATTTCGGCGACGAGGGCGATTTCGTGAACACTCCCTATCAATACTACGGCTCGGTCGATAAAGGGGTCGTAGCGTTTCGGAGAACCGGACAGCTCTGGCGGCCCGACGGTGCCAAGGCGGTTGCCGTGGAAAAACGGTTTTATTTCGCGCCCGATTCCGATGTGATCTCGGTGAACTACGCTCTGACCGCGCCCAATGATGATTTATTCGATGTCCGTCTGGCGGTGGAAAATAATTTCAATTTCCAGGCGGGGCACGCCCACGACCGCTACCCTCTTTATGGCGGGAGTCGCCCCGGTGGAAGTTTCCTCGATTCCGTCATACAGCAGTCGCAATGCCAGAATGTGACCCTTCGCGATGATTGGCGCAAAATAGCCGTCGCTCTAACCTGCGACAAAGAATGCGATATCTGGCAGGTGCCGATTTTTACCATTTCTCTCTCAGAAGCCGGCTTCGAAAAAGTCTATCAGGGGACATCCCTTTTGAATGTTTTCCGGTTGAACCTGAGACGGGGCATACCGCTGGAACTGACCTTCATGCTCTTTGCGGGGAGTACCGCCGATATGCCGAACCGGTTCGCCGGTATAGGCGCCGGCGCGCTCCATTAAGTCGAAATATTGGCCGCCTCCATAATATTTCCCCCGGCAGAATCTCCTTGACATTTTATCCTGCCGGGGTAAACTATCCTCTGATTTTAATTGAAAATAATCAAATTGGCAGGATCGATAACTTATGCCCGATAAAAACGGGACCGGAAAATTTGTCCAAAAAATTTTTTCAGGGTACCCGGCCGCCGTTTTGGGCCTTCTCTTCCTGATTCTCTTTCCCCTGGCCTTCATCAACCGCGCCATTTATGTCGATGAGGCCTGGATCGGCCAGCAGGTCTATTCCTGGATGACCCGCGGGCTTATTATTACCGAGATGTTCCGCGATCACCCCCCTTTAAGCGGCGAGATTATGATCTATCATAAACTGCTCGTCTGGGCCGGGGCGCTGGTATCATCCGTATTCGGCTGGGGCCTGTATCAACTTCGGCTGGTTTCGGCGCTGGCCGGGGTGGGGTTACTGGCGGTTCTTTATTTTTATTTGAAATCAGCAACTGGAAAAAAAATCGCTCTGGCTGCCTGTCTGATTCTGGTCTGGACACCCGGTTTCTGGGAGCCGATGCGGATATTTCGCCCCGAGATGTTTCTCACTCTTCTCGGTTTTGCCGGATATGTTTTGCTCGATAAAGGAAGGCAGGAGAATCGGGTCATCCCGGTGGCGCTGGCCGGAATCCTCTCCGGCTTGAGCGGGCTGACTCACCCTCTGGGGCTGACCTTCGTTTTCGCCGGGGGCGTGGCGCTTCTGTGGCATAAGCAATATCGCCTGACCCTCATATTCGTCCTGTTCGGCCTGGCCTCCTTTGCACCGTACTTTTCCGGGTTTGTGACCGACCGGGCCGCTTTCATGCATCACCTGTTTCAGAATCGTTACTTGACACCCAAGGTCAATATCACCTGGTGGCAGCCGTTGGCCGATTTGCTCGAAGAGCACAAGCAATTATTCCGCGGGCCCGAAGTAATCGGGCTTTCGGGCCTGATGATTCTGGCGATGATTCTGACTTCCCGGCAGAAATACCGCAACAATTCCTTCTTCTGGATTTATCTGGCGGCCAATCTCGTTTTTATCGGGATGCTCCCGCTTTTAAAATTCCGCCGCTACATGCTCCCTTTGATGCCGTTCTTTGCGATAGCCGTTGCGAAAGTGATTTATGATCTGCCTCAAGGCCTTTCCGGGTTTCGGCGGTTCATGAAACGAATAATCCTCCCGGGCTGGATAGTTTTGTTCGTGTTATATGGCGGCTATGCCCTGATCGATGCCGCCCTGATCCGCCGCGATGCGCCGGGGCAGATTGCCGCCATTCGGGAAATTGATAATAAAATTAAGCCGGGGGCAACCGTAATGGCGCCGTATGAATTTCTATTCGATAATATCAAACGCTATGATATGCTCGCCTGGCTGGGGACACAGGATGCCACTGACAAGCCCCTGACCGTACCGTATCTGGAGTACCGCGCCGACAGTCTGGGCGTAGAGTACTTCATCGCCGGCCCGATTAATCTTGAGGATTTGGGCCTCACCCCGGAGCAGTTTTCGGCGCAATTGAAAATGTACCATCAAATATTCTCGGCGCCGAACGAGGGGTACTATCTTTTTGAAAAAATGCCCAAATAAGTGTAGCCAGAGTAGTATAGGGTAGGTAAGGATCTTCTTAGATACTGACGCCGATGGATATAGAACAAATGTCAGGACCAAAGACGCTCCTGAACTTGGGTGGCCATATTTCTATCTGTGGCCTCCAATATTCTAATTGACTAATTTGGATAATTTGCTATATTTAGCCGGGGTCAGAGCACGGGCCCGATAATTACATGCAATAATTACTTAGCGGACGCGGATATGGCGGTTCACAATGAACCGGACACAGTATGGCATATATTTAAGACATATTTATTATGACAGCCTTGGGGAGTGGAGCAGGATGTGCATGGCGAACTTGGTCAAAAATCTGCGAGTCAGTCTTTCCAGAAGACCTCTGTGGATTCTGGTTATATCAGCCAACCCCTGTGCAACATAAGTGTTTTTAGCGAGGAATATCGTAATTACCCCGGGCCGGATGCTTTTCAAAACAGGGCGCCATATAAAGCGAATTTATCTCTGGAGAAATGCGCACCATTACTCAGATAATCTAAGTAAAGCTATTTGACACAGGCATTAAGAACATAGAATGGTTTCTTGGCACGTTACAGAATAAATTGCAGAATGTGCTCATCTAATCGGCGGCGTGCAGTATTGAGAATGCGGTAACGAACATGAACCTAAACCAAAAATAACAACGGAGGACTTCAGAATGTTTCAGCGCGCGACTCTAATTATGGGACTCGCTGTCTATTTAGCGAGTGTATCCCTCAGTTTTGCGGATGTGCCTGGCACCATGAATTACCAAGGGCGTTTGACCAACGCCTCTGGTGAGTCGGTAGCCAACAACGTCTACAGTCTCAGGTTCACGCTCTATGATGCTGTTTCAGCAGGGACAGTGTTGTGGGCAGAGACTCTATCAGTGACGGTCACAGATGGCCTCTTCTCTGTCCAATTGGGGGCCGTGCATCCATTAACAGCGACAATGTTTGCGGCACCGGACCGATGGCTCGGAATAGGGGTAGAGACTGATCCAGAGCTGACACCTCGCACGACATTTGCCGCTGTCGCCTATGCGTATCATGGGACAAGAGCAGACTCGGTTGCTACCATAAATACGGCGACTGGGGGTACGATTATGGGTGATGTATGGATAACCGGTCGTGCTACTATTGGCCCGGGGCATACTAATACTGGTACCTATGGGGCGATCAGCGGGGGATGGTCTAACACTGTATCCGGTCAGTATTCGGTCACAGTCTCAGGTGGCGAGAAGAATATGGCGACTGCCTCTTGGTCAACAATTGCGGGCGGAGCAAACAACGTAGCAAGAGGCGAATACTCCGTAATTTCAGGCGGGGGCGGATTTACCGCTGCAGATTCGAATTCTGCTCGCGGAAATTATTCGGTTGTTGGTGGGGGGAATTCCAACAGCGCAAATGGAATTGCATCCGTTGTCAGTGGCGGAGAACTAAACAGGGCCGAAAGTACTTGGTGCACCATAGGAGGAGGTTGGAATAATATTGCTCTTGGTTTACTCGGCACGGTTGCGGGCGGTTCTAATGGTTGGGCAAATGGATATTGCGCCACGGTGAGCGGTGGCGATCAAAATCATGCTAGGGCTGACGGTGCAGCGATAGGAGGAGGTTTAGGCAATTCAATCAGCCTTGGAGCGGACGCGGCAACAATTGGAGGAGGTTCTGGGAACTACATAAGGGAAAATGCCAAGTCTTCTACAATTCCGGGAGGCGACGGCTGTCAGATATATGCCCCATACTCCTTTGCGGCCGGCCGAAATGTTGAGGTGCGTTCAAATCACGCTGGGTCTTTCATATGGGCGGATAGCACGAATTCCAGCTTTCAATCGGCCTCATCAAACGAATTCGCAGTTCGTGCTTCTGGTGGTACGCGAATCTACTCAAACGCTGCACTAACGGCGGGCGTAACCCTAGCACCCGGCGCTTCAGCCTGGGTGTCGGTCTCTGATAGCACCGTTAAACGCAATATTCGCCCTGCCGATGGAGCCGAAATATTGGCCAAGTTAAAGAATCTTCCGGTCAGCAGATGGAGCTATAAATCACAGGACCCTAGTATCGAGCATATTGGTCCAATGGCTCAGGATTTCTATCTACTCTTTAAATTGGGTGAAAGTGACACAACTATTTCCACTATTGATCCGTCGGGAATTGCCCTTGCGGCTATCAAAGAACTTGCCAATAGAAATGCCAACCTCCAATCGGAAATGGATCAATTGAAACAGCAGGTTCAGTTATTGATCAAACAGATAAACGAGATGGCGGCAAAAGAGTCCAACACCAAAAACATCCTGTCATCGAAATGAGCGCCATATGAAGAAATATATTTTAGCATTAATATTCCTGGTCTCCATTGTCGCGTATGGTAATGATCCGCCGGCCAGTAAATCCTTTATTAAAGCAGTGGCGTCACCGGCCATGGCTGGTGAACAGATTACATGGCAGGTGATTGCCTCCGGAGGTAATCATGGGACGTCAACCAATTATGTCGTCACTGGAGTAGTCGGGCAGACGGCGGCCGGAAGCGGAAATTCCACCGGTTATAATTTGCTACACGGGTTCCTCCAGAATTTCGGCTCTGCAAGCTGTTGCGCGACTCCGGGTGATGCTGATAATAATGGATCGGTTAATATTCTCGACGTGTCGAAGATCATTAACTGGAAGTATAAAGGTGCTGCGGCGCCGGTTTGTCAGTCACAGGCCGACGCGGATGGCAACGGAGCGGTCAATATTCTTGACGTTTCAAGAATTATCAACTGGAAATACAAAGGCGGTATTCCGGCCGTCTGTGGCCATATCGACTAGGCATTCAACATTGTTGATCACAAGTTTGTCTGGTCTAACGACGGTACGGGAATGATCGCAATCTGCATAAGCTGTAGCGAGTTGGTCAGTATCTTCTCAGATCCTGACATCAGAGGTAAACGATAAAATGTCAGGATTGAAAACGCTTCTAACCTGCTAAGGTCATGTTTTTTGTCGCGTCGGCAGGAACCCTTTCCTGCCGGAAATCAATTATGTCTTCCGCTCTTTTTTCTTCGCGGCGGGGAAGAGGACATTGTTCAAAATCAGACGGTACCCCGGGGAATTTTTGTGAAGCGATAAATCGGTCGGCGGGTCCCCTACCATATGCTGATAATCTTCCGGGTCGTGACCGGAGAGCCACGTGAATGTCCCTTTGCCGTAATTGCCGTGAATATACCGGACTTCATCATACCCATCCACCTGCCCGAGAATCGTCACATATTTTTTGAGAAGTGATTTGCGGAACGCGGTCGTCTGCCCCATGAATCCTTTCACCATCCCGACATGATCCTGCACCAGCATGGTCGGAACCGGATCCAGTTTGGCGGAAAATTCGAATAGATAAAAATAGTCGTTGTCCGGCGTTGGGAATTTCACCAGCCGGTCGGGGTAAGTGTCGATATTGCTGTGACGGTACTCCAGCGGGTCGAGCGAGACCGAGAAATTCTCGAACGCCATAGTCTGAGAGTAATCGAGTTTTTTCTGAGCATCGGGGTCAACCGGGTCGCCGTCGAACTCCGACGGTACAATATCATCGTTCTGGGCTGCCAGGGCGATATCGAATGTCTCCGGCGCGGAGCACATGGCGAACATGAATCCGCCCCGGCGGACATAATCTTTGATGACCTTGGCGACATCGCGCTTCATCTCGGAGACTTTATGATACCCCAGTTTTTTGGCCATCGCCTCGTTGGTTTCGACATCCTGACGGTACCACAGTTGGTTGCGGAAAGTTGCGTAAAATTTGCCGTACTGCCCGGTGAAATCTTCATGATGCAGATGGAGCCAGTCGAAATTATCGAGCGCCCCGGCCAGGATATCGTCGTCCCAGATCATCGTGTATTTGATATCGGCGTAGGTCAGCGCCAGCGTGACAGCATCATCCCACGGCCGGACATTCTTGGGCGTATAGACCGCGATCGCGGGGGCTTTCTCCAGTGTCACCTTCTCCATATTTTCGGTTTCGATGGTGCGGTAGATATCGGCGACATCGGCCGAGGTTATCGATTCCGTCTTGACTCCCCGCACCAGGCAGGCGTTGGTCAGTTCATCGCGGGTATCAAACATGAAGGACCCGCCCCGGTAGTTCAAGAGCCACTCTACTTTTATCCCCATCTCCAGCGCCTTGAAAGCAATCCCGTACGCCTTAAGATGATCGGTCTGGGTTTCATCCATCGGTATCAACGTAACCTGCGCCGCCGCGTGAAGCGTCGGCAACAGCATCAGGGCAAATATTAGGACTATTTTTTTCAATGACATATCTAATTTAAATCAATCAGTGCGGGTATATTATGATTCTATTCCTTGTTGTCATTTAGATATTCTACATTCAAAACCGGGTTCAAGTTGGAAATATTTTGAAAAAGATGCCGCCCTATTTCTCCTTCTTATTCTTCTCCATCAGTCTTTTCCGATATTCCCGAAATTTCTCCAGATATTCGGCGATTTTTATTTCCTTTCCGCGCTGGGTCGGATGATAATATTTCGTACCCGCCAGTTCTTCCGGGAAATATTCCTGGTCGGTCATGGCATCTTCGTATTCGTGGGCATATTTATAATCTTTGCCGTATCCGAGCGCTTTCATGAGCGAGGTCGGGGCGTTGCGGATCCAGAGCGGCACCGGAAGCGATCCTTTCTCCGAAGCATCTTTCATGGCGTTTTCGAACGCCATATAGGCGGCGTTCGATTTTGGCGCACAGGCCAGATAAATTATGGTCTGGGCCAGCGCCTGTTCCCCTTCGGGGGAGCCGAGAAAATGATATGTGTCGCGGGCATTGAGAGCCACAGTGAGGGCGTTGGTGTCGGCCAGGCCGATATCCTCGATTGCCATCCGGATCATCCGGCGGGCGATATAGAGACGATCCTCGCCGGAATCGAGCATCCGCGCCAGCCAGTACAGCGAGGCATCAGGGTCGCCCCCCCGGACCGCCTTATGCAGGGCCGAGATAATATTGTAATGCTCTTCGCCGGTTTTGTCATATAGAAGCGCCCCTTTCTGATGAATCTCAGTCGCCTTTTCAAGGGTGATTCGTCCGCCCTTCCCGGCATCTTCGGCGCAGGCCTCCAGAAGATTCAGCGCCCGGCGGGCGTCGCCGTCGGCGGCAATCGTAATAAACTCCAGCGCCTTGTCATCGATAGCGATATTATTCGTCCCCAAACCCCGCTCGGAATCGGACAAGGCATTTTTGATTATCGCCGCCAGATCTTTCTCCTTCAGGCGCTCCAGAACATAGACCTTGACCCGCGACAGAAGCGCCGAGATGACTTCGAACGACGGGTTCTCGGTGGTGGCGCCGATCAGGACAATATCCCCCTTTTCGACATACGGCAGAAAGGCATCCTGCTGAGCCTTGTTGAAACGGTGAATCTCATCGATAAAAATATAGGTTTTCCGGCCTGACATCTGGCGGTAATGACGGGCCTTCGAGATCACTTCCTTGATTTCTTTTATCCCCGAGGTGACCGCCGAGAACGGCACAAACTGCCCCTTGGTGGCGCGGGCCATCAACTCCGCCAGCGTCGTCTTGCCCGAGCCGGGGGGACCCCAGAAAATGACTGAACCGACCCGATCCTGCTCGATTGCCCGCCGGAGCGGGGTATCTTTCCCGACCAGTTTTTCCTGCCCGATAAACTGCTCGAAATTCCGCGGCCGCATCCGATCGGCCAGGGGGGAATTCAAATCAACCGGCGTTTCATTCTCGCCGGCTGGCTCATTGTCGAAAAGTTCCATAAGGCCAATATAATAAATGAAAAGATATATGATGAAGGGATTTTCGGGGCGTGGAATTCCAATTATAAGCCGGACACTCCTATTCGTTGAAATCAGGGACAAGCAGGAATGCTTGTCCTACTGCTATTCACGCCGATAGAATAGAGGCATGATTCCAGGTAGGTCAAACATTCTTGTTTGACCTTTTGGATTTTTAATGGGTGAAGTATTAAGTCACGATCGAAAACAATGCCAACCTATATCAAAGCGAACTTTCCCGACCAGAATTCGTAAATTAATAACAGTCTATTATCAGGTGCAAACCTCTGCTATGGTTAAAAAGATATTTGTTTTGATTTTAATTGTTACGGCTTTGAGCATTGCGGCTATCTATTTTGTGTCCACGCGGCCGCTGTATGACGGGCCCCAATCCGGGCATTTTGACGGTAAATACTTCCACTATAACGAACCGGACCATACTTTCGCCGACCATTTAAAATGGCTGTGGGAAATGAAAACAGTAGATTGGCCGGAATGGATTGATAACCCTCCCATGCCGGCGCCGATCAAATTTGTCTCCGGCGATAGTCTGAAGATCACCTATATCAATCATGCCACGGTCTTGATTCAAACAGACAGCCTCAATCTTTTGACCGACCCCATCTGGTCGATGCGGGCCGGTCCCTTTTCTTTCATGGGGGCAAAACGCATTCGGGCTCCGGGGATAAAAATTGGTGACCTTCCAAAGATAGATATAATATTAATAAGTCATGACCATTTCGATCATTTGGATTTGCCGACACTTCGCACGCTGGTGCAGAGGGATAATCCCCGAATTATTGCGGGCCTGGGAATAGGCGAATTACTTGCTTCGGAAGAAATTTCAAAAGTGACCCAATTGGACTGGTGGCAAAGCACTGTTGCGAGCCAATCCCAATTGAAGATTACTTTTGTCCCGTCAAAACATAATTCCGGCCGCTTCATATGGGGCAATAATCGCACTCTCTGGGGCGGATTCGTAATAGAAGGCAAAGCCGGAAATATTTATTTTGCCGGCGATACCGGTTTTGGACCTTTTATCAATGAAATTAAGAATCATTTTGGCTCTTTCCGGGCAACTATTCTTCCTCTGGGCAACTATGAAAAAAGGTGGTTCATGAAAGAGGAGCATATCAATCCCGAAGAGGCCGTTCTGATTCATCTCCTCCTGGAATCGAGGCAAAGTATAGGCATGCATTTCGCCACTTTTTGCGAGCACCCGGAACAGGCTGTCGATGCCCATGTCAGGGATCTTCATAAGGCCCTATTGAGCCATAATCTACTTGATTCGGATTTTTGGATTTTAAGATTTGGAGAGGGAAGGATGGTGCCGGATTAAGGTTGACCGGCTGAAAAACTCCATCTCTCTATTTCGTAAATTTAATGATATGCTAGACATTTCTATCCGATGAAATCAGGGACAAGCAGGAATGCTTGTCCTACTTTAGTTCACGGTGGTAGCATAGAGGCAAGATTCCGGGTAGGTCAAACATTCTTGTTTGACCTTTTGAATTTTCGGAAGAGAATAAAAAATATAAGGATCAAAATTTATCAAGAAGAATTCTTATTACTTCACCAGCCGTCGAATTATCTCATCGGCCAGGGGGAAACCGGATTCGGTCAATTTGATATGCTCATCGTTCGGCGCAATCATACCGCCTTTCACCAGGGCTTCATAACTGGCCCGGTCGATGGCCTCTTCGACCGAAATCCCGAAGCGATGTAAAAACTGCCGGCGTTCGATTCCATGCGCCGTGCGAAGTCCCAGCATAATCGCCTCGGAAATACGGGCCTCCCGGCTGTCGGTGTCGAGAATTAGAGGACGCTTGTTCCCGGACAGTTGCTTCAAATAAAAATTTAAATCGGGGCTGTTGGCGAAGCGGTGCTCGCCGATAAAACTGTGCGCCGACGGCCCCAGGCCGAGAAAATCGCCCCCATCCCAATAGCGCAAATTATGGCGGCATTCATAGCCGGGCTGGGCGAACGACGAAATCTCATAACGGAAATATTTATGCTTGTTTAATTCTTCATTTATGGCACGGTACATTCCGGCGCAGAGGTCGCTGTCGGGAAGTTTCAATTTGCCGGATTCGATTTTGTTTTCCAGAGGCGTCCCTTTTTCGACCGTCAACTGATAGTACGAAATATGCGGGGGCATAAGTTCGATTATCTGATTCAAATCATCACCGAGCGTTCTGGCGGTCTGTTTCGGCAGGCCGAATATCATATCGATGCCGAAATTGTCAAAGCTGAGCGCCCGTGCCAGATAAACCGCCCGAAAGGAATCCTCCAGTTTGTGCTTTCGATTCAGGAGTTTCAGTTGGCGAAAGTTGAATGATTGCATCCCGAAAATCGGCCTGTTAACCCCGAGCGCTTTCAAAAACTGCAATTTCTCGGCGTCGATCGACTCCGGATTAATCTCAAAAGAAAATTCCAGATCCTTTGACAGGATGAAATGCTTCTTGATGCTCGCGACAAACCGTTCCAGAATGTTCAGGTCGGTGAGCGATGGTGTCCCGCCGCCGATATAAAGCGAGGCCAACTCGCGGTCCTCGGGATCGATAGTCGGAATGGCCAGGGCCAGTTCGATTTCCAGGGCGCGATAGTATAATTTTTCCAGTTCGACGCTGTGAATCTCTTTATAGAAATCGCAATAACTGCAGAAATTGGTGCAGAACGGAAAATGGATATAGAGTCCGAGCGACATTTAGAGAGCGGTAAACAACCGCTCCCAGCGGGTCTGCGACGGGAAATTAGTGATGAAATAAAAACCCATCTGGAAAGCGGATATTACGTACGGAAATCTCCATTCGGGAGAATTTTTGTCGGGCGTCCACGACCAGTAGACGAAAATGGCCTTGCCTTTGAGATTCTCTTTCGGAACGAATCCCCAGAACCGGCTGTCCTGGCTGTTATCGCGGTTGTCCCCGAGGACAAAATAATTCTCGGAGGGAACCTGAATCGGACCGAAATTGTCCCGGCTCGATAACTGCATCGGCAGAATCTTGGGATCGCTGTTCTTGGCATGGGGATAGATGGCGGCCAACTGGTTATCGACATAGATTACCTTATCGACCACTTCCACCGTCTGCCCCGGAAGCGCCACGATCCGTTTGATATAATCCTTGGTCGGATTGAGAGGGGATTTGAAAATCACGATATCCCCGGCTTTCGGGTCGCCGAAACTGTACGCCAATTTGTTGACAAAAATATAATCTCCCTCAAGCAGGGTATCCTCCATCGAAGCCGAATCTACACGATACGCCGAAACGACCATGAGGCGCAGAAGGACCGCCGCGGCCAATGAAATCAGAATTACTTCCAGATACTCGCGCCAGATTGGTTTCCGTTTTCTTTTCAGGACCGGCGGCCGGACAATCGGCTCTTTGATCTCGGTCGGCTGAAATTCCTGGAGAAGGAAATTATTATCCATACTTTTAAGTTTATCGGCCAATGGGGGATATTCTTTAACTCCCCCTGTTTCAGGGGATTATGATAATATTAAAAAAATATGGCGGCAAGAACGAATCCTGCCGCCGTCACATTTGGGCCGCCCCCCTCCCTGGTCGGTCCGGCGGGCGCCGAACCTCTCCGACCCCATCCCTCACAGTTTCAGAAAAGAACCAACATCCGCTCTAATATAAAAAGGGGGACTGACAGAATCTGGCAGTCTGACTTTAACTTTTTTTAAAAAATTTAATTATTTTTGGTCAAACCGAATCGATAATTGGCCCAGACCCCGGATATCCCCTGCCCGTGAAGTGAGGTCGATTTGGGAAAATAATAGGGAAAAGCGGCCCGGATTGGTTTGAGTGTCATCAGCCCCATCCCGAGATGGAACCTGTTGACTTTCACGGGGATATTGGGAACCCGGTAAACCGGCTGGCCGTCGATTATCCAGAGCGCCGTATCGAATTTCCGGTCGTAATTGATTATGCAGTTGTGCACTTTCCCCGGCTCGGTCGGCACGGGAAGATTCGCTTCGCGGGTAAAAGCGGTTGTTTCGTCGGTCAAACCCGGTATATAGAGTCTTTCAAACAGGGCATAGACCAGATGACCGTTAAGCAGAAAATCCAAAACCACGCCGGATTCGAAATCGAAAAGATTGAAAGTGATAAAGGCGTCCCAGATGTCATGGGGATCATTATTATAGGCCCGGGCCGCGATATCGACCGAGACGCTCAATATATCATCGGGGCCGATTTCAAGGGGAGAGGCCGAAGCGATAAGGGTCTTGGGATTGTCGGCAATCTGGACAGAATTATGGCTTCGGGAAAAAGGATTGACCGTAATTTCGCAGGCGCCGTGGCCGGTTTTTATAACGGTATTGGGATCGTAATATTCCCAGAATCGGTCGTCCCCGAGAGGGAGTCGAGCTTTGGTCCATTTGGCCGAATCGAGTTGGGATGTCCTGAAATCATCATAAGATTTTAACTTGATATAGGTGGCGTTGGCGGTCTGTTCCATATTGGCCTCGCGTTCCGTTTTCGTATGATACGCCGGCCGACACCCGCCGATTTGACCGATTGCCAAAGCAATGGCGAAAATTTGCGGACTTATTACATTGATTCTTCGTTATTTTCGATTTATTCTGAAAGAAATTTTGGAGCCAATATTTATTTTTCAGGAGAAATTATGAAAGAGATAATCAAGACAACCGGCGCCCCGAGCGCGGTCGGGCCATACTCGCAAGGGATAAAAATCTCCGCCGGCCAGATGATCTTCTGCGCCGGACAAGTGGCGCTTAATCCCTCCGACGGCACTTTGGTCGGGGTGACCGCCGCCGAACAGACCGATCAGGTCCTCAAAAATATCCGGGCCATCCTGCAGGCGGCCGGCGCCGATATGAAAAACGTGGTCAAAACGACCATATATCTCACCGATATGAACGATTTCGCCGCCGTCAACGAAGTCTATGGCCGCTATTTCACATCAGAGATGCCGGCGCGGGCAACCGTCCAGGTTTCGGGACTTCCGAAAAACGGCAAAGTCGAAATCGAAGCCATCGCGGTGATATGATGTGAACCCGAAAAATGTAAGGCTCTTTTATATTCTGGAAGCGGTTCTGGCGCTTCTGAGCGGTACCATATTGCCGGTCTATGTGGTCTATTTCCGCCACTTTGGGGTGACTCTGCTCGAGGTGGCGCTTCTGGCCTCGGTCTTCGAAGCCTCCATTATTTTATTCGAACTCCCCACCGGCCTTTTTGCCGACCGCTACGGGCGCAAACTGTCAACTGCCGCAGGATTCCTCCTGTTCGGGATCTCCGGCCTGATCTTTTTCCACTTCCGCGGTTTCGCCGGATTTCTGGTCGCCGAAATTGTTTTCGGAATCGCCGAGACCTTTATTTCCGGGGCGCTGGAAGCGCTGGCAGTCGATTCCTTCGACACTGAAAAGCGAGAAAAATCTCTTTCCCGCCTTTTCAGCAACCGGACCGCGGTACGGACCGCCGCTTCTCTGGCCGGTATGATTGGCGGAGGCTTACTGGCAAAATATTATCTCCCGATTCTCTTTATCCCGATTATCGCCCTCGGTTTTGTCGGGCTGGTCGTTTCACAGTTTTTAACCGAAACATCCCGAAACCGCACTGATGACAGCACCACGAACATAAAAGGCAGTCTCAAATCGCTTCATCATTCCATCCGGGCCAATAGAATAATCATGGCCATTTTTGCGGTCGGAGTTTTGGCCAATCTTGTCTTCGAAGGAGCCGATCAGTACTGGCAGGTTCTCTTTGGGGAGATTCGTAAAATTGATGTCGCCTATTTCGGTTTTTTCACCGCCGTGGGAGCGCTTCTTACATTGGTGTTCGTACGATTCAGCGAGTACTATTATAATAGACTTGGCTCTTATTTGATTGCCTGCTTTATTTCAATTGCGGTCCTGCTTTGGGTCATGCCCCGGGTTTCGAATAATTATGCCATCAACGCCCTCGTGGCTTATTTTCTCTTCAAAGAATTGATTCGCCCGGCTCTCTCGACCCATCTAAACCGGCAGTACAAAGGACCAAACCGCGCCGCTTTCTTGTCCGGATATAATATGATCTGCTCCGTCGGTGAAGTTTTCGCCGGTGTCATAATCGGGCTTCTGGCGTCGCAATTCGGCGTGCCGATCGTATTTTATTCCGGGGCAGTTGTAGCCATTGCTGTCCCGGCAATTTATCTGACACTGGCAAAAAAATTAGCCTGATTAACTTCTTCTTTCAAAAAATCATTGCCAATATTAGGGAAGTTAATCGTCTCTTAATTGTAATCCCCACAGTAGCATTTAATCAGAACTCTTAATTATGGAGGCCTTTATGAAACGGCAATTGGCTATAAGTACGGCCGGATTGATAATTCTGGCTTTATTGACATCCGGCGCCGTGGCATCTTCGGTGAATATTGAATCAAGAATCGAATCGGTCACCGTTTACCCCGGAGAGGCGACGGTGACCCGAAGCGGGGCAGTCGAACTTCCCGCCGGAGATCAGTCTGTAACATTCGAGAATATTCCGCATCTGGCCGATGTCTCTTCGTTTCAGGTCTCCACTTCAGGACTTGACGGTGTTACTATTCTCGGTCTGAATCATTCCGAAGTTAATCACCTCGAGTCCCAACAGAAACGAGTGGCGGAATTGGAGAGCCGGATCAAGGAACTGGAGGAAATCAGGCTTAAGGAGATCGATGATCATATCAGCGTCCTGGGAGATGAAAAAAATTTTCTTATGACCATCGGTAAGACCGGCACCGATGAGATGACCCGTCAGATCGCCGCCAGTACCATCGATGCCGTCAAATGGGAGGCGGGCATGCAATTTTTCGGTAAGAAGTTAAGATTGGTGACCGACTCCTTGCGGTATTTCAGCAGGGAAAGGGCGGATATTTCAGAAAAACTGAAACTTCTCAAAGAAGAATTGGCAAAATCAGACGCCTCCTCCGGAAATAGAACAAGATCGGTGCAAATTGATGTACGGCTGGCCGGGGAAGGGAAGGTCAAATTGGCGCTGACATATATGCTCCCGGGGGCATCCTGGACCCCTTTGTATGACGCCCGTTACGATCCCGGTACCGGCAAAGTCCGGCTCGATTATTTCGCCGAAATAGTGCAACGGACCGGGGAAGATTGGGATGATGTGAATATTACCATATCGACCTCCCGCCCCTCTCTTAATGCCGGGCCGGGCGAAATTACCATATCGCGGGCATCCATTGAAGCCATGCCGATCTCGAATGTCGATGACCTTCTTCAAAAAAGTCCCGGGGTTGTCACGACCAACAGGGGTGAAATCAGGATCAGGGGGGGAAGTGCCGGAGAAGTATCATATTTGGTTGACGGTGCCAATATCGGGGATCCGTTGGGGGGATACGGGCCCGGCGGGCTGGGAAATCTCTCGTCAGCCATTCAAAAAATGATTGGTTTTGATATCTCGTACTTGATAATTAGAAAAGAGTCCATCCCTTCGGGTGACAAATCGGTTCGCTGTCCTATTGCCCAATGGGATTTTGACGCCGCTACAAATTATATCTGCCGCCCCCGCAATGTTACGGGCGTTTACCGGCAGGCCACCCTGACCAATAATGATCGGGGTGTCTTGATGCCGGGGGTGGTCAATATTTTTGTCGAATCGGGCTACCTCGGCAAAGCGTCCGTTAAGGAGACAATTGTCCCCGGACAGGCATTTGAACTGCCGTTCGGTTTGGATAACCAGATAACCGTCAAAAGAGAAATCGTTTCTCGCAAGAAAAGCATCTTTGGCGGCCAGGAAGAATTGTCCGAAACCGTCAAAATTACCCTGAAAAATCACGCCCCCATCCCGAAGACAATTTCTCTCGAAGAGGCCTTGCCGGTCAGCCAGCATAATCAGATCAAGATCAAGACAAAGGACATAGATCCAAGACCGGCGTCTATCGACGAGCAGGGCCGGGCCAAATGGGATATCACTCTTGCCCCCGATGAAGAAAAGATTGTCACTTTCTCTTATCGCCTCGGCTATCCCAGAGGGGCGGTGATCTCCGGTCTCTAATTATTGCCGCACGGCCCGGGCAATTTGTCCGGACCGTGTTATCTTTTTAGATCCCATAGTGTTGTCATTCCGCAGTAAGTGCATAAACGTAACTATTGCATTATCATTTAAATTCGGACAATTTTAATTTTTTTTCCCAAAAACTCTTGACTTCTCCTCAAAAACGGTTAATTTCTCGCCATTATTTGTGACTAAAGTCACAAAGTTGATTTGACTTATGAGGTTTTGAGAGAATGTCAGCATATTTAGCCGTTCTGGTCTTCCTGGGAGTGGGGATTGGAATGGTCCTGTTTACCTTCTTCCTGGCCCGCCTGATTCGGCCGGCGCACCCCTATAAGGCCAAAAACCAGAGTTACGAATCGGCCGAACAGCCTATCGGGGACGCCTGGATCCAGTTCAACAACCGTTTCTATATCTTTGCGCTGATTTTTGTGGTTTTCGATGTCGAAGCGGTCTTTCTCTTTCCGTGGGCGGTCGCTTTCGGGCAATTGGGGCTCTATGCTCTGATTGAAATGGTGATTTTTATCGCCGTATTACTTTTTGGCCTCTTCTATGCCTGGAAGAAAGGAGTATTGAAATGGGTGTAATAAAGAAACTTCCGGTATATTTGGAGAAATTCCCTGGCGGCGGCATCGCCACCACCTCGCTCAATTATGTCTTGAGCCAGTCGCAGGCCAGTTCGTTGTGGTATTTGCTGTTCGGAACCGCCTGCTGTGCTATCGAATTGATGGCCACCGGGGCCTCCCGTTACGATTTTGATCGCTTCGGCATGATTTTCCGGGCCTCGCCGCGCCAATCCGATTTAATCATCGCTGCCGGCACCATTACCAAAAAAATGGCCCCCCGGCTCCGCCTCCTGTATGACCAGATGGCCGAGCCGCGTTATGTTATCGCTATGGGCGGCTGCACGGTTCATGGCGGCCCATTCTACTACGACAGTTATGCCGTCGAAAAAGGGATCGATCATATCGTGCCGGTCGATGTTTATATTCCCGGCTGTCCTCCCCGGCCGGAGTCGCTTCTGGAAGGATGTTTAACTCTTCAGAAAAAAGTCAAAACTCTCAAGGTGCAGGATTGGTCTTAAGGATTTGCTTCGATGAATCGTGACGAACTGACCAAATATATCCAGGATAAGTTTCCGGGCCGGGCGGAGCTTTTGGAAACCGGGAAATATGAGCCGGTTTTCCGAATCAAGCGTGAAGATCTCCTGGAATTCTGCAAAAATATTACTGCCGATGAAACCCTGCAGATCGATTTTCTCAACAATATCGCCGCCGTCGACACCGGCGAAAAATTCGAAATCGTCTATTCGGTGACTTCCGTCAAAAAACGAATCCGTTTTGATTTCAAAATAGAAATGCCCTATGAGGGGGCNGAAATTGATTCTGTCCAGGAAATCTGGGCGGGAGCCAACTGGCACGAACGGGAAGTCTGGGAACTTTTCGGGATCAATATCCGCAATCACGGCAATTTGACCCGGTTCCTTTTGCCCGATGACTGGAACCAGGGTTTCCCGATGCGGAAAAACTGGGACGCCCCCGATTTCAAGAGGATGCCGGAGTTGTAAAATGAGCCGGGAACTGCGCACCGAAGAGTTCATGATCAATGTGGGGCCGCACCACCCGGCCACCCACGGCGTTTGTCGTTTTCTCCTTACCATGGACGGCGAGAAGATCATAAAGGCCGTGCCGTATATCGGCTATCTCCATCGGGCCCTCGAAAAAATTTGTGAAAACCGCACTTATCCGCAGTGCATTCCGGTCCTCGACCGTTTTGAATACTGCACTTCGATGTCATGTGAATATGTCTTCTGCCTGGCGACCGAAAGAGTGGCCGGAATTCAGGTTCCCGAGCGGGCCGAGTATCTCCGTGTCATCATGCTGGAACTCAACCGTATCGCCAGCCATCTGATCTGGTTCGGAACCACCTCGCTTGATCTCGGCGCTATCACTCCCTTCCTTTACGGCTTCCGGGAGCGCGAAGATATTCTCGATATGTTCGAAATGACCTGCGGTCAGCGCTTGACATTCAATTATATAAGAGTCGGCGGAGTGTCGCGCGATATTCCCCCGCAATTCATTCCCAAAGCGAAAGAATTTATCGACAAATTCCCCGGCAAGATTGAAGATTATGTCCGGCTCCTCAACGAAAATCCGATCTGGATGGTTCGCAATCAGGGAGTCGGTGTGATGAGCCCCGAACTGGCCTTATCCTATGGGGTCTCGGGCCCGGCGCTGCGCGCTTCGGGAGTCAAGTACGATATCCGCCGCGATGATCCCTATTCGATCTATGATCGCTTTGAATTCGATATCCCCACCGGGAAAAACGGTGATTGCTACGACCGGTATCTGGTGCGTCTCGAAGAAATGCGTCAATCGCTTCGCATTGTCAAACAGGCCCTGGAGCAGATGCCGGAAGGGGATATTAAAGCCAAAGTCCCGGCCAATTTCAAACCGCCCAAAGGGGAGACTTATACCCGGATCGAAAACTCACGCGGCGAGATGGGAATCTATCTGCAATCTCCCGGGGATTCCAAAAAACCGCTCCGGGTCAAAATGCGCGGCGGGTCATACAACCAGTTGCAGGTGATGCCGAAACTGGTGGAAGGGGGCAAGATCCCCGATCTGGTGGCGATAATGGCCTCCATGGATGTCATCATGCCGGAGGTTGACAGGTAATGGAACTTACCAATATTTTCAAATTCCTCTACGAGAAATTGGCCGCCTCCGGTTTGCCTCAGACTCTGGTCGATCTGATTGCCCTGATCGCCGCCGCCTTTATCGTTTTTGGTTTCCTGGCGGTCGTGGCTCTCTTTCTGGTCTGGTGGGAAAGAAAAATTTCGGCGCATATTCAGCAGCGGTTCGGGCCGATGCGGACCGGCTGGCACGGCTGGATACAAACCATTGTCGATATGCTGAAACTCCTGCAAAAGGAGGATATTACGCCCGCCGCTGCCGACCGCCCGGTCTTCTACTGGGCCCCGATTGTCGCCCTGACCGCCGCTTTCGCCGCCTATGTGGTGATCCCGTTCGGCAAAGGGCTGATTGTCTCCGATTTAAATATCGGGATTTTATTCATTGTCGGTATCACGACCTTCACCATCATTTCGCTTCTCATGGCCGGCTGGGGCTCCAATAATAAATATGCCCTGCTCGGCGGGATGCGCTCCGCGGCCCAGGTGGTCAGCTATGAGGTCCCGATGGTCGTCGCTATTCTTTCGATTGTCGTCTTTGCCGGCTCCATGTCGATGATGGATATTGTCAATTCCCAGGCTAAAATTTACGAGTGGTACATTTTCCGCCTCCCCTTCGGCCCCATCGCCTTCATTATATATCTCATCGCCGGGACCGCGGAAACCAATCGTACCCCGTTTGACCTTCCCGAAGCGGAACAGGAACTGGTGGCCGGATTCAATGTCGAATACTCGGGGATGAAATTCGCCATGTTCTTCTTCGCGGAATTCGTAAATTTGTTTACCGTCTCCGCCATCGCGACAACCCTCTTTCTCGGGGGCTGGCAGGGACCGTTCCTGCCGTCGTGGATATGGTTCCTGATAAAATCGATGGCCATGGTTTTTGTCCTGATGTGGTTCCGCTGGACCTTCCCGCGCCTGCGCGTGGATCAATTGATGGAATTTTCCTGGAAGTTTCTGCTTCCGTTATCGTTTGTTAACCTTATCATCGCCGGGTTGATGAAATATTCGAAGTGGTTTAACTGGTGAGAAAAGTATATAGCGGCATAAAAAATTTGATTATCGGGCTTTTCACGACCGGAAAACATCTCGGCCGTCACGCTATCACGGTGCAGTACCCGACCGAACGCTGGCCGATGCCGGAACGCTCGCGCGGCATCGTGGTGCTTCTGTCCGACAAAGAAACCGGCGAACTGAATTGCACCACCTGCCTGCTCTGCATGCGGGCCTGCCCCTCGGCGGCTATCCGGATCGATTACGACAAAGACGAAAAGGGGAAAAGAATCCTGAAAGATTTCGTGGTCGATCAGGGCCTCTGCTGTTTCTGCGGCCTGTGCGAAGAAGCCTGCAACTTCTCCGCCATCAAGATGGCCACCAAGTACGAATTTTCGACTTACAAGTCCGAGAATTTGATCTGGCACACCGACAAACTGCAGGAAATCGGGCGCGATGTGCCGTACCAGAAACCGGAACGGAAAAAACCGGAAGCCAAACCGGCCGCTCCCAAACCGGCCGCCGCGCCGAATCCCGCCCCGGCCGACAAAAAAGAACCGGAAAAGAAAGAGAATCCGGATTCCGAGGTGAACGATGCAAACTGATGCCGGGCAATTGGTGTTTTACCTGTTCTCTTTCATTGTTATTATTTCCGCCATCTATGTGGTGACCCTGAAAAATATTTTTCATTCCGCCATCTTTCTGGTCCTGACCCTGTTCGGGGTGGCCGGAATTTATATCCTTCTGCATGCCGAATTTCTGGCCGCCGTGCAGGTGCTGATTTATGTCGGCGCCGTTTCCGTCCTGATGATTTTCGCCATAATGCTTACCACCCGTCTGGCCTCCCGGGAAATCCGGCAGAGTAATGAGCAGGTGATGGCCGGCATATTCATCGGCGCGGGCTTTCTCCTGGCGAGTCTGGGTTCCTTTGCCAACACCGTCTGGCATATCGTCGATAAGCCCCTTCCCGAAAATAACACCCTCACCCTCGGTCAGTTGCTGATGAATGAGTATGTCCTGCCGTTCGAAGTGGTTTCGATTGTTCTTCTGGCGGCTTTGATCGGGGCGGTGGTGCTGGCCCGGAAGGAAGGAGCGTGACCATGTTACAGTATCTGGCTCTGGCCGCGATCCTTTTTGCCATCGGCGTTTTCGGGGTTCTTACCCGGCGCAACGCCGTCGGTATCCTGATGTCGCTGGAACTGATGTTTAACGCCGCCAACATAAATTTCGTGACTTTTAACAAGTATATCACGCCGGATACCCTGACCGGGCAGATTTTCGCCGCCTTCGTGGTCGTCATCGCGGCCGCCGAAGCGGTGGTGGGACTGGCGATCGTGCTCCTTCTATACCGCAACTGGAAGGGGATCGATGTTGACCGGATTAATATAATGAAGTGGTAATATGCTCGAGAATGCCTTTTTAATACCGTTTTATCCTCTTCTGGCCTTCGTGGTGATTATTTTCTTCACCCGCTGGAAAGAGAAACTGTCGTCATATATCGCCATCAGTATGGTCTTGCTGGCTTTCGTCCATTCGCTCTTCGTCTTCATAGCCATGCTGGGACGGCACGGCGAACCGCTGGAAAAAATCGTGACTTTCATCTCCCAGCCGTCGCTGACGCTTGAACTCGGAATGTATGTCGATGCCCTGACTTCGGTCATGCTTCTGGTAGTGACCATTGTCGCCAGTTGCGTACAGATTTATTCTCTCGGCTACATGCACGGCGACCCGCGCTACAGCCGCTATTTCTCGTACCTGTCGCTCTTCACTTTCTCCATGCTGGGATTGGTCATCGCCAACAACTTTTTCATGATATTCATCTTCTGGGAACTGGTCGGGCTGACCAGTTACCTTCTGATCGGCTTCTGGTTCGAGAAAAAGTCGGCCGCCGATGCCGGCAAAAAGGCCTTTATCACCACCCGTATCGGAGATCTGGGGTTTATCGTCGGCATCCTGATTCTGGCCGCCTATGCCGGGACCCTCAATTATCAGCAGGTTTTTGAGAAAATTTCCTCCGGCGCCCTCGCCCCGGGCATCGTAACTCTGGCCGGAATCTTCATCTTTTGCGGTGCCGTCGGAAAATCGGCACAGTTCCCGTTACATGTCTGGTTGCCCGATGCTATGGAAGGTCCGACCCCGGTTTCGGCTTTGATTCATGCCGCTACTATGGTCGCCGCCGGTGTCTATCTGGTGGCGCGGGCCATGACAGTTTTTGTCGGTTCGGCGGAGGCCGCGATGGTGGTGGCCGTCATCGGCCTTATCACTTCCTTTCTGGCCGCTTCGATTGCCCTCACCCAGAATGATATCAAGAGAGTCCTGGCGTATTCGACCGTCAGCCAGCTCGGATATATGATTATGGCTCTGGGATTATATGGAGTCGACTCGGCGCACGGGCATCATTCCCCCGGTTATGTGGCCGGCACGTTCCACCTGATGACCCACGCTTTCTTTAAGGCCCTCTTGTTCCTCGGCGCCGGCTCCGTGATTCATGCCGTGCATACCAACGATATTCAGGACATGGGCGGCCTGCACAAAAAAATGAAAATTACCTCGATCACATTTTTCATCGCTTCCCTGTCGATTGCCGGTATATTCCCCCTTTCGGGCTTCTGGTCAAAAGACGAAATCGTGGCGACCACCGTCGGTCATCCTATTTTCATGGTATTCACTCTGGCCATCGCCTTCATGACGGCGTTCTATATGTTCCGCCTCTGTTTCCTGACCTTCACCGGTAAACCCCGGGTGCAGGAGAAATTCGATCATGCCCACGAATCGCCCAAAACCATGACCTACCCCTTGATGTTCCTCGCTTTTCTGGCCGTTTTTGCCGGGTGGGTCGGACTGCCGTGGCTGTCCCACGGTTTCTCCTCTTACGTATATCACGAAGAGGTGCATCACGCCGAACCGAATTATCTTTTGATGCTCATTTCGACCGTCGTGGCGCTTTCCGGTATCGGGCTGTCATACCTGATGTATTATCGGAAAAGTCTCTCCGCCGATGCCATCGCCGAGAAAATCAAACCGCTTTATAATCTTTCTTACCATAAATTCTATTTCGATGAAATCTACAACGCTGTGATAATACAACCTCTGCTCGGATTGACCAATGTCCTCTGGTGGTTCGACGCCAATGTGGTGGACGGGCTGGTCAATTTTGTCGGCTGGTTTACCGTCAAATGGGCCGATCTCAAGCAGTGGTTCGATCAATATATTGTCGATGGTGCCGTCAATGGAGCCGGATATGTTTGTATGGCTGGTTCCTGGCTGTTGCGCTATTTGCAGAGCGGTTCGATCCAGTTTTATACCCTGGTGATTATCGCGGCCGCCATCGGACTGGTCATTTATAGAGTCACCCCGCAAGGTTTCCTTTTTTATCTGGCCGGCCTTCTGATTATGGCCCTGTCGCGGATTCTGGCCAGAATATTCAATACCAATCGGGTTAAGGCCAACGGCAATGTTGAAGGATAGGAGATTGGAGTAATATGGGTTTGCTCAGTTATATAATTTTCATACCGATAGTCGGTTCCCTGGTGATTCTTTTCCTGCCCCGGGATAACTTCAAGGCCATACGCTGGACCTCGGCCTTTTTCTCGTTCGTCCCGATGCTCCTTTCGTTTTACCTGATTTACGACTATTACTTTGGCTTCGCCGGAACTGCCCAGATGGCCTATATCGAAGGACCCTTCCAATGGATTTCCGCCATCAATGCCCAGTATTTCCTCGGTGTCGACGGTATCTCGGTCCCGATGGTCGCTCTGACCGGCTTGCTTTCCTTCCTGTCGATTCTGGCCTCATTCAATATCGAAAAACGGGTTAAAGAATATTTCGTCTTCTTCCTCCTTCTGGAAACCGGTATGATGGGGGTTTTCGTCTCTCTCGACTTCTTCCTCTTCTATATTTTCTGGGAAGTCATGCTGGTCCCAATGTATTTCCTGATCGGCATCTGGGGCGGGCCGAGGAAAGAATATGCGGCGATTAAGTTCTTCTTATATACCTTGTTCGGCTCCATCTTCATGCTCGTGGCCATTCTGATTCTCTATTTCACCAGCACTCCGCATACATTGAATATGTTGGAATTGATCAAGACTGCGCCGACCCTCAGTCACTCTCTGCAACTTCTGTGCTTTGCCTTCTTCTTCGTCGGCTTCGCCATCAAGGTCCCGGTCTGGCCGTTCCATACCTGGTTACCCGATGCCCACGTCGAGGCCCCGACCGCCGTTTCCGTGATTCTGGCCGGCGTTCTGTTGAAGATGGGAACTTATGGTATGCTCCGCGTTTCGTGGCCGATGTTTCCGCAGGGACTCAAATTTTTCGCCATTCCCATCGCCCTTCTGGGTCTGATCGGAATCATTTATGGCGCTCTGGTTTCGATGGCGCAAAAAGACTTGAAAAAGCTGGTGGCCTATTCCTCGGTCTCCCATATGGGCTATTGCATGCTGGCGCTGGGGGCCTTTTCCTCCGTCACCGCTTTGACCGGCGTGATGTTCCAGATGGTCAGCCACGGTTTGATCACCGGCGCCCTGTTCCTTATGGTGGGCGTTTTGTATGACCGCGCCCACACCCGCGAAATTGCGGCCTTCGGCGGTTTGGGGGTCAAGATCCCGGTCTATACCGGACTCATGGTTCTTTTCTCGATGGCCTCATTGGGTTTGCCCGGCATGTCGGGATTCGTGTCCGAATTCATGGTCTTTGTCGGCTCCTTCGGAAGTTTCAAAATTATTACCGCTCTGGCGGTACTGGGCGTGGTTCTGACCGCCGCTTATATGCTCCGCATGGTGCAGAGAATGTTCCTCGGGGAGTTCAATATCGCCAAGTGGGGCGCCCTGACCGAGATTAATCTGCGCGAAATTATCACCGTCGCACCCCTGGCCATCCTGACCATTTATGTCGGCGTCTACCCCGGACCGCTTTCCAATATTATGAAAGCCACTCTGGAAAACCTCGTTACGCTCATGGCGCGATAGGATATAAGATATGCCCGGCACCAAATTTGAACTGCTGATTCCGGAAATTTTCCTTTTTATCTGGGCCCTCTTCCTGTTTGTGTACGATTTGGGGACCAAAAGAAAAAATCCCCAGTCGCTCGGTTATCTGGCCATGTTCGGAATTGCCGCCACGGCGGTGCTTTTGGCGCTATATCATGGCGGCTTCGCTTTTGGGACCATGTTTCAGTCCGACCAGTTGGCCCTCTTCTTCAAAGTCATCTTCCTCGGAGCGGCCTTCATGGCGGTCGGGGCTTCGTTCGATATCGCCTCCGAGAAAATTCATAACCACCGGGGTGAATATTACGGGCTGATTCTTCTTTCGACCGTCGGAATGATGTTCCTCTCGTCGGCCAGCGAACTCCTCATGCTTTATATCGGTCTCGAGTTGACCACGATCCCGTTATATGTTCTGGCCGCCTATTTCAAGGATGACCGCCTTTCCGTCGAAAGCGGCATGAAATATTTGATTGTCGGCGCTTTCTCCTCGGCAATTCTTCTTTATGGTTTGTCCATACTTTACGGCCTGTCCGGAACCACCGACATCGTCACGATGAAAATAAATCTTTCCCTGGTATTTCTGGCCAATGGCAAGATCGGGCCGGCCCTGATTCTGGCGATGGTCATGGTCATTGCCGGTATCGGTTTCAAACTGGCGCTGGTGCCGTTCCATATGTGGGCGCCCGATGTTTATCAGGGCGCGCCGACTCCTATCGCCGGTTTTCTCTCCGTTGGTTCGAAAGCGGCGGGCGTGGTCGCTTTTGCCCGGATCTTTGTCAATGGGCTGATCGGATTCGCCACCCATGTCATGAAACCGCTCGACTGGGGAATAATAATAGCCGTTCTGGCCTCGGCCGCCATGATCCTCGGAAATATCACCGCTCTGCGGCAGAAAAATATCAAGCGGATGCTGGCTTATTCCTCCATCGCTCAGATCGGGTACTTGATGATCGGTATGGTGGCAGCCAACGCCCTCGGGGTGTCGGCGGTCAGTTATTATCTTTTCATTTATCTTTTCGCCAATATGGGGGCTTTCACGATCGCCACCATCTTTAACGATAAGACCGGCTCCGATGGTATCATCAGTTATGCGGGACTGTCCAAATCATCTCCGGCCTTTGCCGCCTGCATGACAGTTTTCCTTCTTTCCTTAGCCGGAATTCCTCCGCTTGGCGGCTTTGTCGGAAAATATCTGGTGTTCGCCTCCGGTATTCAGGCCGGATATACCTGGCTGGTGATTCTGGCTCTGCTGACCGCGGTCGTGTCGCTTTATTATTATGCCAATGTCATCAAGATGATGTATTTCTCCGCCGAGAATCCGGATTATAAAATCAAACCCCCGGCGGCGGCCAAGATTGTCCTGTTTATCGGGGTTGCCGGTGTCATTGTTTTCGGGATATTTCCTCAGCCGATTCTTAATCTGGCGGCCGAGGCCGCCAAAGTTTTCGCCTTTTAAGACTGTTCTGCCCCAAATCAGTTGACAGATTTCCTTTCTCCCGCTATATAATCGGATACAATGGCCGATTATTACAATAACCGGTGTCTATTATGAAGATATTTCGCATTGTTCGCGATATAGTCCGGCGCCAGTTCCTTTCCGGGGTCCTGGTGGTCGTTCCCCTTATTATTACTTATGTCGTACTTCGTTTTCTTTTTGAGAGTGTCGACGGCATCCTGTCGCCGCTCATTGCCAAACTCCTGAACCGGGAAATACCGGGACTCGGCATTATCGCCACTATTTTGATAATTCTTCTGGCCGGATTCCTGACCCGAAATATTATCGGCGCCACTCTTATCCGCTACGCCGATAAGGCCCTGGCCCGGATGCCGATAATCCGTATTTTTTATCTCGCCGCCAAACAATTGATAGAGGCGGTAACCGTCCCGAATATCAAGGCCTTCAAAGAAGTCGTCATGATCGAATATCCCCGCCGGGGAATTTACGCCATCGGATTTGCGACCACCAAAGTCAAGTTCGAATGCGAAAAGGAGAATGCCAGGAAACTGGTCGGGGTTTTCATCCCGTCGACGCCGACTCCCATGACCGGTATCGTGGTGTTTCTTCCCGAAGATGAAATAATCACCATCAGACTAACTATCGAAGAAGGTCTTAAATTGATTGTCTCCGGCGGTATTGTCTCGCCGGAGTCTATCTGCCGGGCCGAAAAATCCGCCCTCGAGGAGTTATAAAGAGGAATTTATGCGTCTGGCCAACATGCTTAAAGAATCGCTGATTGTCGATAACCTGAAAGCACGTAACAAGGAAGAGGCCATCGACGAACTGCTTGGGCTCCTCAAAGAAGAGAGCCCCGAATCTAATCTGGAAATAATGAAAGAGTTGCTGATTGAAAGAGAAGAGATCGAAAATACTTCCTATGGACGGGGCTTTGCCTTCCCTCATGCCCGCACCGATGAAATCGATGACATGTACATCCTCCTGGGGGTCTCGAAAAATGGCCTCTCCGATCGAACTCGTGACAAAATCCCGCTTCATGTCATCGTCCTCCTTCTGACCCCTTCGTATATTTCAAAATTGTATCTTCAGACCCTGTCGGCTTTCGCGACCCTGGCCCGCATTGAAGGCAATCTGACGAAATTGATTGAAGCCAAAACCAAATCCGACATAATCGATGTCATCTGGCAGAGCAATGTGCGCGTGGACCGGGAACTGACAGTTAAGAATATTATGCGCCGCGATGTCATCATGGTCACGCCCGAAGATACTCTCAAGCGGGTAGCCAACCTGATGTTCAAGCAAAGGCTTTCCGCCCTGGCCGTGGTCGATAGTGACGGCAACCTTTTGGGTCAGATTACCGACAAAGACTTAATTTCCGCCGCTTTGCCGAATTATGAGGCGATGGTTACCAATCTCAATTTCAGAGTCGAGGGGGAGCCGTTTGAAGAACTCCTGAAACAGGAAGAAAAAATAAAGGTCTCACAGCTATATAATACCGAGCACGTTACGACTTCCATGGAGACCAGGCTGATCGATGCCGCCGCCCTGATGATTTTCAAAAATTTGCGGCGCATTTTCGTTGTCAAGGACGGCAAATTGGTCGGTATTCTCGTCCGCAAAGATATTGTCAATTTTATCATTCGCGGCTGATTTTCACCCGCCGGCTCTATTCATTTAATTTTGGGATTTTTCGGCTGTCTGATGTTCGGCCTTTGTCTTGTCATGGTGCGGAAAAATAATCGAGATAATAATTGCCAGCAGCAAAATTCCGCCAATGACACTCAGGGCCACCGCCGACGAAATCTTGACATAATGCGAAACCAACATCTTCAGCCCGACAAAGCCGAGTATCGCCGACAGCGCGTACTTCAGATAATAGAAAATCTCCATCAGTCCGGCAATAGCGAAGTAGAGGGCTCGCAGGCCGAGTATGGCAAAGACATTCGAACTATATACTATGAATGGGTCGAGCGTAATGGCAAAGATGGCCGGGATCGAATCCAGGGCAAAAACCAGGTCGGTCGTTTCCACCACGATCAGCACAATCAACAACGGTGTTCCCCAGATCTTGCCATCTTTCTTGACCAGGAAAGAGTGCCCTTCATACCCCGGCGTAATCGGCAGGAACTTCCGCACAATTTTCAGGAGCGGATTCTTTTCCGGCTCGATTTCCCTCTCTTTTCCAATCGCGAGCCTGATGGCCGTAATAATTAGAAGCGCCCCGAAAATATATAAAATCCAGTGAAATTCCGAAATTAGAAGGGTCCCCACGCCGATGAATAACCCGCGCAATATAAGCGCCCCCAGAATTCCCCAGAAAAGGACCCGGTATTGATACTTGGATGAAACCTTGAAATAGGTGAAAATAACCAGAAATACAAAAATATTGTCGATTGATAGGGCCCGCTCAATCAGGTAACCGGTCATGAATTGCAGACCGACCTCGTGTCCTTTCCAGAGATATACCACGAAATTGAAAGCAAACGCGACAATAATCCAGATGATACTCCATACAAAACCTTCTTTTACCGAAATCGTATGGTCTTTGCGATGAAATACCCCCAGATCGAGCGCCAGCAGGATAAGAATCAGGATATTGAATCCGATCCAGAGAAAGATCTTGTAGGAAAGTATAGTTTCAATTTCAGCCATATTTTTCGGGCATCAAATAATCAAAATCCGGGCAATAAGTCAACAAAAAGCGGAAGATTGAAAAGTCGAATCGGTTCGCGCCGGATTTGCTTGAGGATAAGCCGGTTCCGAATGGGGCGGCTTCAGTGGGCCTGAATCAAGATTCCTTTGATTTCCCCGGCGCGACTGATTTCCAGATAGGCCCCGTCGCCGCTGAGCCGGTCAATAATGTCCCCGATAAGTGCGCTGAATGTTCCCGCCGCCAATCCGTTCACGGATCGAATCTGATCCCCCAGCCGCAGTCCGCAGGAATAGGCCAGTTTGGTCGAATCGATGGCCGTCACCCTGTATATTCCGCCTCGTTGACGTTCCGCAAAAAAACCGAGCCGTCCGCCTACCGATGACGATGCCGGAAGCGATTGAGAGGCCGTCCCGCTGTCGCTCTTTTCCGGGGAACTCTCGTCCGGCGGGGCGGTCATGGCTACCAGGGTAGAGTTATATGGTTCATTTTGAAGATATTGAAGCAGGGGAGTGGAGGGCGAAAGAACCCATTTATCCCGAAAATAATTCTTATATATGCCCCAGCCCGGAAATTGCCTTTTCCAGACCGCCGACGATGTAATTTGAACCAGACTGTCTTCCGGAATTATTCTTCTTGCGGCGGATAGAGCCACTGCCACCGCCATGACATCGAATCGATACGGCCCCTGGTCCAGAAGCGGATGATTGCTGACAGCGGCCAGCGTATCGCTGGGATATTCCACTTGAAGCAGATTTCGTCCTGCCAGATATTGAATCAGCACCAGCAGTTGATGATACCCCGATGCCGGCGCCTCGATAACAAGGCCCTGCTTTATGCCTATAATCGGAATGGCCAGGGGCTCGTATAATCCCGGCACCGGCAGGTATTTCATGAGATGGATTTTTATCCCCGGTTCTTTCCAGGGAATCCCCGAATAAATCTCGATGTCACGGAGGATAGAATCACCCCATATCTGCCAGAGGGCCAGAAGCGGCGCCGCCTTCTTTTCGACATCGAAAATATCCTGCCAGATTTCATGCTCATCGGCCCGGTAGTCGGGGTAGAAGGCTTTGGTCAAAAAATAGTTTTCGGTTTCGAATTTAACCAGAGGCACCGGGACAAGGGCGTTGGTGTCCGGTGTACTATCGACCGGCGCCGTCTCCTGTGCCATCGCACCGGCGCCCGCCAGGAACAAAAGAATCGTGAGAACGAATCCTCTCATGTCGTGTAATTTGATAACAACGTCTGTTTAAAGCAAGCGAATTATAGGGCCCGCGGGTCGCGGCCGGGAAGAGGCGCTGCCGCCGGCGCCGACAAAGCTCTAATCTTCAAATAATAAATCGTCAGGATGGAATTCTGAAAGGTCCCGAACGAGCCGGTGATAAGTATGGCCACGGCGATAAAGATCGGAACTTCGATGAAAAGCATTATGAAGACGATGGCCGCGGCCTGGGTCGTTCCCGCCATAATCAAAGGCAAGGCGAATATAAGGACCAGTAAGGAACTCAGAGCGAACATCACCAGCCCGATCCCGGATATTATAAAGAAAGCGATGACATTCCCCGGAAGATTATTTTTCAGGAGAAAATATCCGGTCACGACGGCATCTCCGATTTTCTGCCTGCGAATGACGATCTCTCTCTGGGCGAATAAATAAATCATATCGATAACGAAATATGCCGCCAGGGCGGCCGGGATCAGGGCAATCAAAAACAGTATGCCCAAAAGAGTGCTTAATATGAAGGCCACCACGATCGGAACCGCCAGAATAACTGCGACCGCCAGTACCGTAGCAATCAGCAAAAGCCAGAGACCCAGGAAACGCCAGAAGGTATCGGTGCCGACCTTGAAGGAATTCTTAAGTTCATACTTCCTCCCGTCCTCCAGTCCCGCTATGGCGTCAATCAATCCGGCCGTCGAGATCAGATGCATGACGATAAAAAGAAAGAAAAGCGTCATGGCGTAAATAATGAGAAAAATGAGAAGCGTCGGATTGCCGAATAGAATGCCGGCCGCGTTCGTCTGATTTTCCCGGTCAATAAAACCATAGGTGTTGCCGAAGAAGGTCGAAAAGAAACCGAGCACCCAGAGAGATTTATACTTGAAAGTATAATCGAAGGCCCTTCTGAGTATCCTGCCGAAATCCATAAAGATAATTTGCGGGGAAATTGACGATAATCAACAAGAAAATCTATAATACTGCCCGAATTAGGTGCGTCTGCCCGGCAACAAACTATCAGGAGGCGCTCAAAGATATAGGAACTCCGCTTCCATTGCCATTGCCGTTGCCGTTATCAAGGGTGCCGTCTTTGAGCCGGATGATCCTTTTTGTCTGCTTGGCGACATTCTGATCGTGGGTGATAATTATAATAGTATGGCCCTCTTCCCAGAGGCGGGTAAAAAGTTTCATGATTTCCCCGCCGCTCTTGCTGTCGAGATTTCCCGTCGGTTCGTCGGCCAGAATCAGGTTCGGCTTATTGGCCAGGGCTCGCGCAATCGCCACCCGCTGCATTTCCCCCCCCGACATTTCCGTCGGCTTGTTGGCGTCCTTGTCGGCCAGGCCGACCTGGGCCAGAAGCTCCTGCACCCGCTCCCGCCGTTTGCGCCCGTTCCAGCCGGCAAAGAGAAGCGGCAATTCGACATTTTCCGCCGCGCTCGCGTACGGCAATAGATTGAACGATTGAAAAACAAAACCGACTTTCTGATTTCTTATATCGGCCAGTTGATTGGCGCTGAGACTGGCCACGCTGATCCCTTCCAGGCTGTATTCGCCCGCCGTCGGCACATCGAGACAACCCATGATATTCATCAGAGTCGATTTGCCCGAACCGGATGGCCCCATGATCGAAATAAATTCGTTCCGGTCAACATTGAGATCTATCCCCCGCAGGGCCTCGAACTCGACCTTACCGGTATTATATTTCTTGCGCAACTCTTTCATATTTATCATGATCTTTACCTCGTGCCAAAGTGCCGTTTACTCGTATCGTAATGATTCCACCGGGTTTACCGAGGCCGCCCGCATAGCCGGAAATATCCCCGATATCAGCCCCAGCGATCCCAGGATCAATATGACAATTATTCCGATCTCCGGAGAAACCGTCGGGCGCCCCATGAAATCCAGAACATCGCTCTGAATCCTGATCATTTTGAATGACTCCGTCANGATATAACTCAGCGACATACCGAAAAATCCCCCCACCGCCGTTATCGATATCGCCTCCATCAAAAATTGCGATAAGATATATTTCTTCCTCGCCCCGATAGCCATCTTTATCCCTATTTCCCGGGTCCGCTCCTTGATTGATACATACATAATGTTGGCCACCCCGACCCCGGCGATCAAGAGCGACATTCCGCCGATAATCCCCAGGAAGAGCTGTATGCCTAACAGCATATTCGCAAATTCCCGGGCCGAGGAAGCGGCATCCCAGACCTGAAGGGCCTGCTCGTCTTTGGGGTCATATTTATATTTGGCGGCCAGAAGCGCGATAGCGTGCTTCTCGACTCCCTTCATATCGTTTATATCATACGGTTGATAAACCATATTGCTCAAATACCGATAGCCGAATATGGCCGCGAACGTGGTCGCCGGGATATTGGCGGTCGTCTCATCCGGGCCGTGATACATCCCCATCTGCATTTTTTCCTGCATAACCCCGATAACCGTAAAAGGAATGGAATTTATCAGCATGATCTTGCCGACCGCGTCTTCCGCCCCGAACAATTTTTCCTTCAATTTATTCCCCAAAAAAACTACGCGCCGTTTTTCGTTCATGTCGGTCTCGTTGATAAATCTCCCGCCGGCCTGGGGATAATGAGTGCGGATATCTTCATAACAGGGATACAGGCCGCAGACCAGTTCCGAATAAACTTTATCTTTGTAGCGCAAATCGATTCCCCAGTTAAGATACTCGCCGCCGATATTTTTGAGTTCCGGCATCCGCTCCCTGAGGTACTCGATATCGTCGGCCGTCAAACGGATCGGCCGTCCCCGCCCCATGCCCTTGTACGGAATCGAGGTCTGTCCGCCCCAGACAATGGCGATCCCTTCGCCCAATCCCTTCTGGTTGCGCCCCATCTGCTGTTTCAGGCCCTCGCCGAAAGCTAGCAGGAGCATTATCGAAATCGTCCCCCAGGCGATCGCCAGGATAGTCAAAGTCATCCGCTTTTTCTGTTTCCTGAAATCGCGCATGAAAACATTATAGACGATTTTAAAATTCATAATCTCAAAACAGTTTAAGGGCCTGCACCGGCTGCAGATTGGCCGCCCGCCGGGCCGGGAAAAATCCTGCCGCCAAGCCGACAATCGCCAGCACTCCCATCGCGATCCCCGTCCCCAACAAATCCACTTCCGGGATACCTATATATTGCTCCACCTTGAATAGCGGTATAGTTTTGACAATTCCCATCCCCAGTATGAATCCCAAGAATCCCCCGACCGCCGTCAGGAGCAGGGTCTCAAAGATGAATTGCATCATTATCATGCTTTTCTTCGCGCCCAGGGCCATCTTTATCCCGATCTCCTTGGTTCTTTCCTCCAGAACGACATTCATGATATTGGAAACGCCGATTCCGCCGGTTATCAATGTCGCCACGCCGATCCCGACTAGAAAAATCCGAAAGGCCCAGAAAAAAGTGGTCAAAAATTTGAATCCCTCGGTGACATCCCAGATTCCCAGCGCACTCTCATCGCTCGGATCGAAACGATATTTTTCCCCCAATAAAGAATATATCTCCTTCTTGACCGCCGCCATGCTGCTGCTTTCCTTCTGTTGAACCACGAAATTGTTCAGGTACCGTCTGCTATACATCCCCTGAAAAGTGCTCGCCGGAATAAAAGCCTTCCGGCTGTCCCGCCCGCTGTAAGAACTATCCTGTTCCTTATGTTTCAAAACACCGATCACCCGGAACGGCACATTTTTGATAAGGATATATTTTCCGATTGCCTCTTCCGATCCGAAAAGCTGCTGTTTCAACTCATCGCCGATAAATACCACCCTTCTCTTCTGTACAATATCGAGGGCGTCGATAAAACGCCCGCCCAGATCCGGGATGATATTGCGCATCTCGCCGAATTCCGGCCAGATGCCGACCACATTCTGAAGAATGACCTGTTTGCCGTACTGGAGCGGGACATTCCATTTGGAATATTCCGGCGAAATCTTCGATATGTCCCCAATCTTGGCCTTCATCAGGGAGACGTCATCTTCGGTGAAATTTATATTTCGTCCTTTGGGTAATCCCTGCCATGTTTTGGTGGTCATCCCCGGCCAGACAATGGCGATATTTTCACCCAGCCCCTTCTGCGATTTCATCTGCGCAGAATAGATTCCCTTTCCGAACGCGAAAAGTAGCACTATCGCCAGCGTTCCCCACAAAATTCCGCCCATCGTCATGAAGGTGCGAAGTTTCTGCTGGCGGAGGTCGCGGAAAAATTGTCGAACCGATAGAAGCGGTAGCATAGAAGGGACCTCTTATTTAATTTCCTTGGGAGGACGTTCCACGATCTGGTCGCCTTCCTGAAGTCCCTCGACAATTTCGATATTCATTCCGTCGGACAGCCCGGTCTTAACCGGTTTAGGCACAATCGCGCCAAGAGAATCAAAAACCTCGACTGAGGCGCTGGAGTCGGTGATTTTTACCAGCCGCTCCGGGGCCAGAAGAATATCGGCTTTCTTGGTGATGATAATATCGGCATTGGCACTGTAGCCGGCGCGCAGAAATGATTTGCCGACTTCCTGCAGACGAATCTCTATGTCGAAAAGCGTCGATCCTTCTTCCTTATGGGCCTTAGGCGATATCTTTTCCAGGTAACCGTGCAGGGTGTCATTGGGAATGGCTCCGACATTGATATCCACCGCCATCCCGTCTTTTAATTTCCCCACATCGATTTCATCGACGGTCCCTTTGAAAATCAGGTTGTCCATGCGGGCCAGGGTCATCAGTTCCGTTCCGGCCTGGTATGATGTCAATGGTACAACCGGGTCCCCTTCTTCCACCAGTTTGGATAGGACCATGCCGCTGATTGGGGCGCGGATGGTGTTATCGACATGCCGATCGGCGATTTCGATCTTCCCCGATTCGATCAGTTCCAGTTTTTCGCGCGCCAGTTTCAGACGAAGCTGGCTCTCGTCGAGAGCCGCTTTTTTGGCTTCGTACTCCTGGTTGGCGACAAGTTGCTTGTCTTTGAGCATCTTTACCCGGTCGAATTCACGCTGCGAATTGTCATAACCGACCTCTTCGATTTCAACCTGGCGCTTGGCTTCGGCATACTCGATCGGCGTCGGATCCGGCGCGACATCGATAAGAGGATCCCCCTCTTTCACCTTATCACCGATATCGACATATATCTTCTTGACAATTCCGGAGATTTTCGATTTGACCGAGATTTCTTTTTCCGGCTGAATCTTACCGACCGCGAGCGCTTTCTCGATTATGGAGCCCTTTTCGATCTTGACCTTTTTGAATCCGTCATCCTTTTTGGCCGAACCGTTGACCGCAAAAAAAAGTACCCCTCCGACCAGGACGGCGCTGAAGGAAATGAGAATTATCTTCTTTATCATAACAGAACTCTCTTTTAAGAGGTGGTGATAATATCCGTCTTTTGGTACTTAATTACGAATTCCGCCGCCCGATGTTTCGATTTAATATCGCGGCCTAATAAGCGACGAGGGAATTTCTTTCGGATGTCGGCGGACGCCGCCCAATCTTCCCTTTGACTTTATTTGTTTCTCCTTTTATTTTGCGGTGGCTATGTTCGGGAAAAAAATAAAATTCGGTGCTCTAATCCTTTTGATAGTGCTCCTCGCTGTCTCGGGGTGCGGCAAGCGGCGCTTTCACGATAAAGGTGCAAAAGCGGCTCCGACCGACAGTCTCGTAGTAACCGTGAAAGGTGAGAACGGAACATCGGTATTTGATTTGACCGCCAGAGACCATAAAATCGACTATATCGAGACATCCTCGGGGATATTCATAAAGGGCATCGATTCGGTCGAGTCTAATTTTCAATACGGCTGGCTTTATTCGGTCAATGATTCCGTCGCTCAGGTCGCGGCCGATAAATATCTGACCAGCGACGGTGATACCATTAAATGGCATTTCAGGAAGTTTCAAAATGGCTATTAATGTAGATAGGATTATCGACGGTAGACGGCTGTTCCTCATTGCCGGCCCGTGTGTGATCGAATCCGAGGAAATCTGCTTTCGGGTTGCGGAGCGTCTCCGCGAACTCTCCGACAAATATGACCTTCCTGTCATTTTCAAGTCATCCTATGCCAAGGCCAATCGGCTCTCGGGAGATTCATTCGCCGGTCGTGGCATCGAATATGGCCTGACCATCTTGCAGAAAGTCGGCCATAAATTCAACTTGCCGCTCCTGACCGATGTCCATGAAACGATTGAAATTCCCCCTGCGGCGCAGGTGGTTGACATTCTGCAGATCCCGGCCTTTCTCTGCCGTCAGACAGAACTGGTGCGCCAGGCGGCCGCGACCGGTAAATGGATTAATATAAAGAAGGGCCAATTTCTGGCTCCCGAAGATATGGAAAAAATCGCGGGCAAAGCCAAATCGGGTAAAGTCATGCTGACCGAAAGAGGCTCCTCCTTCGGCTACCATAATCTGGTCGTCGACTTTCGCTCCCTTTTAATAATGAAGAGATTCGGCTATCCGGTAATTTTTGACGCCACTCATTCTTTACAATTACCCGGCGGCGGCGGGCATGTTTCCACCGGCCAGCCGGAATTCGTGATCCCCTTCGCCCGAGCCGCGGTGGCGGTTGGGATCGACGGTCTTTTTGTCGAGACTCACCCGGATCCGGCCCGGGCCCTGAGCGATTCCGGGGCCATGTTGCCACTGGAACAAATGGAAACCCTTATTCAGGAAATATTGAAAGTCCGAAATTCTCAGTAGCCTTTTGACAAACCTATGCCTTTAAAAAAGAAACACCTGACAGGAAAAGAACTGGCCCGGCGATTTAAAGCCATCAAACTTCTGGCCCTCGATGTCGACGGCGTTCTCACCGACGATCATATTTATTTCGGGCCCGATGGCTTCGAGATGAAGCAGTTCAACATTTCCGACGGATTCTTCATGGTGCTGGCCCGGCGCGCCGGACTGGAAATTGTCATCGTTTCCGGCCGCCCCTCCCAGGCCACCACGACCAGAATGAAAGATCTGGGAATCAAATATATCCTGCAGGAAATGAAAGATAAGCGGAAACAACTGCTTCCCCTTCTGGACCGATTGAAAATCGACCCCTCTCAAGTGGCCTTTGTCGGCAATGAAATTCTCGATATCGGGCTGGCCCGCGAAGTGGGGCTTTCGGTCGCGGTAGCCGACGCCTGCGACGAACTCAAAGAGATGGTCGATTATGTCACAAGGGCCAAAGGGGGACGGGGGGCGGTCAGGGAAGTCATCCGGGCTTATTTCGACGGAAATAATCTTGACCCGGCTTCGTATTTAATTTAGGTTTTATCTATGATTCTTGAAAACGGGCGCGAAGTCATCAAGAAGGAGGCCGAAGCGATCGCCGAACTGGCCGATCACCTCGATGAAAATTTTACGGCCGCCGTCGAGATGATTCTGGCCTGCCGTGGCCGCGTCATCATCACCGGCATGGGAAAATCGGGATTGGTGGGGAAGAAGGTCGCCGCCACTTTCACTTCAATCGGTATCGCCGCCTTTTTTCTCCATCCTGCCGAAGGGGTCCACGGCGACCTCGGGCTGGTGCGCTCCGATGATATCCTGATTGCCATTTCCAAATCCGGCGCCACCGAAGAACTCTACCAGATCTTGCCGACCATAAAACGGCTCGGCGTCAAAATAATCCTGCTCACCGGTCAGCCCGATTCGCCCCTCTCCGCCAAATGCGACATCATCCTCGATTGCTCCGTCAGGGCCGAGGCCTGTCCCAATAATCTGGTGCCGACCTCATCGGCCACGGCCGCCCTCGTTATGGGCGACGCTCTGGCCATCGCCCTTTTGAAAGAGAAGAAATTCTCGCCGGAGGATTTTGCCTATCTGCATCCCGGAGGTTCGCTGGGTCGGCGGCTCCTTCTCAAAGTGGAAGAATTGATGCATATCAATTCCGAAATTCCGGTCGTCACGGTCGATACCAAGGTCAAGGATACCATCTTTGAAATAACCGGCAAAAGGCTCGGGACCGCGCTCGTTGTCGACAATAGCGGCAAATTGGTCGGGATTTTCACCGACGGCGACCTGCGCCGGCTGGTCGAAAAAGATGATGATTTCTTCAACCGGCTTACCGGCGATGTCATGACGCCCGACCCGAAAACCATCCGGCGCGGGGCGTTGCTCGATGAGGCGCTGGCGATGATGGAACGGTTTTCTATCATGGTCCTGCCGGTTGTCAATCGCGAATATCGGCCCATCGGAATCATTCACCTTCACGATATCCTCAAATCGAAACTGGTCTAGTTATCGGTGCGTCCGCTCAAGCAACTCAAACGAACCACTATCTATTATCTAATTAGACTCTTTATATTTATTTTCAACATTTTGCCCCGGGGATTAGCCGTCTTTCTAGGTGGAATCCTGGGCAGGATAGCCGCCGCCGTTTCTAAAAAAGATCGCCTTAAAGCGATGCGCAACCTGGAACTGGCCTTTGGCGAAAAATTGGACGAAACGGAGAAAAATAAAATCGTCCGCAATATTTTCATCAATTTCGGCCGATCGGCGGTCGATGTCCTCCGCTTCCGGAAACATTTCTCCGATGAAATTATCCCTTTGGTCGATATCGAAGGACGGGAAAATTTCGACCGGGTTTACAGTCGCGGCAAAGGTATAATCGCCGTGACCGGCCACCTGGGGAATTTCGAGTTGATCCCGGTTTATATGGGGTACCTGGGCTACAAAGTTTCGGCGATCGGGCGGGAATTATATGACCGACGGTTGGATCGCCTCTTGGTCGAAAATCGGGAAAAAATGGGTGTTGTCAACGTCGATACCCGGGAATCCCCCCGCCATCTGATTCGGCTGTTGCGCGAGGGGTATGCCGTCGGCGTCTTAATAGATACCGATTCCATGCGGGTGCGAAGCATGTTTGTTCCGGCCTTTGGACGGCCCTCCAATACCCCGGTGGGACAAACCATCCTCGGCCTGAAAACCGGCGCCGCCTTTATCCCCCTGGCCTGTGTCCATGATGGCAACAGGTATAAATTGATTATCAAGCCGGAAGTGACCATAGAAAACAGCGGCAATTTTGAAAAAGATGTGTATAATATGACAAAAAAGTGCACTGGGGCATTGGAAGAAATAATCACTGAATTCCCGGATCAATGGATCTGGTTTCATGACCGCTGGTGCACCACGCCGAAAGAGCCGATACCTTATTATGATGAAAAATTATAAAAGTGCCCTCATTTTTGCCCTTTTCGCCTTCATCCTGACCGGTTGTGGCGAAAAAGAAGAACTGAAAGCCCCCTCCGGCGATGCCGACTCGGTTTCGGCCGGGGAAATTCGCCCGGATCAGGAATTACGCAATGCCCAAATCTATCTTTATAACAAGGGACTTCGGACCACCGATGTCTACGCCGATTTTATCAAAAAATTCGAAAAACATGACTCCACTATCGCCTGGGGACTCAAAGTCGATTTTTTCGATTCTACCGGCAAAGAAATTTCCAACCTGAGTGCCGACAGCGGCCTGATACGGGAAAGAACCAATATGATGGTGGCCTATGGCCATGTGTCAGTCATAAGTCAGGACAGCTCTCATCTGGAAACCGAGGAGTTGTCCTGGAACGCCATGGAAAACAAAATTGAGACCGATAAATTTGTCACCATCGTTCAGCACGGCGATACCCTGACCGGCTACGGGCTGGAGGCCGATCAGCGCCTGACCCATATTAAAATAAAGAACCAGGTCAGCGGAAGGTTGAAAAACAGCCAGAATATAGAACCTTAAACATCGCACTCCTAAAATCGAGGGGAGATATGGAAAAACCGCATCGGATCGCCATGATTTACGGCTATGCCGTCTGTCTCGTCGCTATTATTACTCTTCTGATTGCGATTCCCAATATGGTCAATTCCATTATTGATCTGGGCGACCCCATTCATTCGGGCGGATTCTATTCCCCTGCCAAACAGCCCAGTCTGGCCTCTTTTGAAAACTACAAAATGGATGTTTTGAGTACCCCTCAAAGCGAGGGAAAGACCGGCGTCACTGCCTATGTCCCTGATGATCAAACCCTTCGCGCCATGTATGAGGCCGCCCGCGATGATAAAATTGCCTCGGCTCTGCATATTGCCCGACGAACCATTGTCGTCTTTGGACTTCTGACAATCATTTCCGCCTTGCTGTTCATAATCCATTTTAGGTGGATGCGGACTCTTTCAAAAGCCGCGCTATAAGATAATTCGGATAATAGGGGAGAATGCCCGGATGCATTGCTTCCGTCAGCCGCAAATTCGCTTGACAAAAGCGCCATTTGCTTTATACTAATTTAAGAGCAAAATTTACATTTCCGCAACCGTTCCGGCGGTATCTTTTCGATGGGACAAAAACTTTTCACATAAATGGAGTCTGACTATGAATATTATTTCAAGGATTTTCGCAAAATTGGCCGTGCCGCTTTTAATCGTCCTGGCTCTGGCCCTTCCGGGTCAGGTTTTTGCCACTTTCTCCATCGTGGCGGTTGATACCTTGACCGGTGCCGTCGGCGGCGCCGGGGCGTCTTGTATCGATGGTTCCGTCATGATTAATGACTGTGTCGAAGGAATCGGGGCCAGCCATACTCAGGCCTATTATCTGGTTCAAAATAAAAATAACCTGCACAACCTGATGGCGGCCGGAATTGCGCCGGATTCGATTATTCACTGGCTCGAAAATAACGATTACGAAGCCACCCCGGAATATCGCCAGTACGGCGTAGTGACTCTGGCCAACCACGGCGCCTCCGCCGCCTACACCGGTGCCGCCACCACCCCTTGGACCGGCCACATCACCGGCCCGGCCTACTCCATTCAGGGGAATATCCTTATTCTCGATGGTTTTGTGCTTGATTCCATTAAGGCGGCCTTTATTCGTACCGATGGCCCTCTCGAAGATAAACTGATGGCGGCCCTTCAGGGAGCCAATGTCCCCGGAGCCGACACCCGTTGCTATGGCTGTAACAAACCGGCGATTTCGGCCTTTATCAAAGTTGTGCATCCCGGCGACGGCGGCACCCCTTATCTCTTTCTAAATGTCAACAGCACGGTCTGCGCCAAGAATCCGATCGATTCTCTGCAGAAACTTTATGACCACTGGAAATTGCTGGCCAATGCCGATCCGGCTGTTTCCACCGTCGCGGTCGCCCCTTTGAAAGTCCCGGCCAGCGACGGCGCTCATACCGTCAACATCACGGTCACCCCTCGGAATATAGATGGGCAGTATCCGCGGGGAGGAGCCACCGTTTCCCTGAGCCATACCGGCACCGGGATTCTCAGCCCGGTTGTCGATAATGGCGACGGCACTTTCTCGGCGACTTTGACTTCTCCCGCCTCTCCCGAGAAAGATACTTTAAGTGCCATCGCAACTGCCGGTGATATCCCAACCCCTCTCGATCAACAGCCGATTGTGGCTTTTCTCAAGTGCGGTGATGCCAATGCCAATGGGACCGTCAACATCCTTGATGTCTCTTTCATAATCAGTTGGCTCTATAAACAAGGGCCCGCCCCCGACCCGCTCTGGCTGGCCGACCCGAATGCCAGCGGATCGACCAACATCCTGGATGTCTCTTATTTAATAAGTTTTCTGTATAAAAATGGCCCGGGAATTATCTGTCCGAGCAGTATCTAATTATTATTTCGGCCTATAAAGTCACATCCGAACAATTAAAGCCGGCTCATTTGAGCCGGCTTTTTATTTGATGTGCGATCATTTAAGATCCCGGACCCGGTTGCGCATCTAAAACCTTTAGGTTATAATTGTATAAGTTATAGAATTGAATCTTTACACTCGGAGAAATTATAAAATGGGCGCTGTCAAAATAACCGATAATGTCTCCTGGATCGGGGTAAAAGATCCGGGATTGATTAAATTCGACATATATATGGACCTCAAAAGCGGCACGACCTATAATTCCTATCTGGTCCGGGGAGAAAAGACCGCAATCATCGATGCCGTAAAAAAAGAATTTATCCCCTCCTATTTCGATTCCATCGAGCAGATTATCCCCTTGAATAAAATCGATTATCTGGTGGTAAATCATACCGAACCGGATCACAGCGGGGCCATTACCGCCCTATTGAAAGAAAATCCCAAAATTGAAATAATTTGCGCGGCCGCCGCCATGCCTTTTGTCAAAAATGTTATCAATACCGAAATTCCTCTGCGAGGTGTCAAAGATAATGACATTCTTGACTTGGGCGGCAGGAAACTGACTTTCAAAATCATGCCGTACATGCACTGGCCCGATACCATGATGGAATATCTCGACGGGGACGGCATACTGTTCTCCTGCGATGGATTTGCGGCGCACTGGTGCGATGAGGCCCTCTATGCCGATGAAATAAAGGGCGATTACGAGCACGAATTTTATTATTACTGGGATGCCATCATGCGGCCGTTTTCCACCTATATCCGGAAGAACCTCACCAAACTCGATTCCCTTGATATCAAAATGATTGGCCCGTCGCACGGCCCGATTATTCGGCAAAACCCTCGTAGTTTCATCGATAAGTACAAAGAATGGACCGTCGACAAAACCGTGGAAGCCAATCAGGTGACGATATTTTATGCCTCCAGTTACGGTAACACTCAAATTTTGGCCGAGAAGATTGCCGAGAATCTCAAAGCGGGCGCTTTCAATACCGTTCTGCTTGATGCCGCCGCTTGCAGGAGCCACGAAGCGCGGNACAATATCGAGAAAAGCCGCGCCATTCTGTTCGGTACTCCGACCTTCAACGGCGATGCCGTCAAGCCGATCTGGGATATGGTCGGCCTCTTGAATACGGTGGGATGTCTGGGCAAAAAAGCGGCGGTCTTTGGGTCATACGGCTGGAGTGGGGAGGGGATTGATCTGGTAGCGGGACGGCTGACCGGGATGCGCCTCAAGGTTTACGAGAGCCCCATTAAGGCCCGCCTGATCCCGTCGGAGGCGGAACTGAATCAGTTGAACGAATTTTGCACCGGTCTGATCGATTTTATTAAAAAGTAACTTTTCATGAAAAACCCGGCGGTCCAGGGATGAACCGCCGGGGAGACTTGAAAGTACGAATGCGATCAGGCCGGGCTTTTTTGTACTTTTCCGGGATTAAAGCCCCGTGCCGCCGGCCAACTGCTTGACCAGGTCGCCGACCACCGCCTTGGCGTCGCCGAAAAGCATCCAGGTGTTATCCTTGAAATACAATTCGTTATCGATTCCGGCGAAACCGGGATTCTTGCTCCGCTTGATGGCAAAAACCAGCCGGGCCTTGTCGGCATCGATTATCGGCATCCCGTAAATCGGCGTTGCTTTGTCGTACCGGGCCGCCGGATTGACCACGTCGTTGGCCCCGACCACCAGCGCCACATCGCACTGCGGCATATCTGGATTGATATCATCCATCTCCGCCAGATCCTCGTACGGGATATTGGCTTCGGCCAGAAGGACATTCATATGCCCCGGCATCCGCCCCGCCACCGGGTGAACCGCGAATTTGACCGTAATCCCCCGCTTTTTCAACTGGTCATACAATTCCCGAATCCGGTGTTGGGCCTGCGCCACCGCCATCCCGTAGCCGGGAATAATGACCACCAGTTGCGCCTGTTCCAGTATCTGCGCCGCTCCCTCGATTGTCTCCTGTTTGTACACCTTCTGCTCGCCGGTCGTTTTGACCGCCTGCACGCTTCCGAACGCCCCGAAAAGGACATTGGTGAAAGAGCGGTTCATGGCGCGGCACATGATGATAGAAAGAATCAAACCGCTGGAACCGTCGAGCGCACCGGCGGTAATCAGAAGTTTATTATCGAGAACAAAACCCATCGCGACAGCGGAAAGACCGGCGTACGAGTTCAAAATCGAAATCACGGTCGGCATGTCGGCCCCGCCGATCGGAATAATAAAAAGCACCCCGAAAACCAGTGAAAGGGCGATAATCCCCATGAATACCGCCGGCGCCCAGGAAGCGTCGGGATGAATAACGATGAGCGTCCCCAATGCAGCCGCAACCACCAGAAGCCCGATATTGGTAATATTCTGCAACGGGTAAGTCACTGGCCTTTGGGGAATCCAGCGCACCTCCTGAAGTTTTCCTGCCGCCATCAAACTTCCGGTGAATGTCAGGAAACCAAGAATTACTTCGGCGACAATGGCAATCATCCGAAAATGGGTCAATTGTTCGGAGCCCTCGCCGAGCCAGAGAAAATATTTGGCGGTCCCGACCAGCCCGGCCGCCACCCCGCCGAACGCGTGCGAAAGGGCGGTTCGCTGGGGGACGGCTGTCAGGGGGACCAGCGACAGCGGCACTCCGACAATAAATCCGGCGATAATAGCGATGATTATCCAACTGTGATTGACAATCTGGGGCTGAATCCAGGTAGTGATGACCGCCAGAAGCATCGCCGCGACCCCGAAATAAACACCTTTTCGCGCCGTCTTGGGATCATTCATCAGGTGCAGAGAAAAGATGAACAGGGCGGTGGCGACGATGTATGCCAGTTGTTCGATATTGTGTATCATTGCTTTTTGAACATCTTGAGCATACGGTCGGTGATAAGGAACCCGCTGACGATATTGGTCATCGAGGCGAACAGGGCGATGGCGCCGAGAAGACGGATCATCGGGGGATAATCGGAGCCGGCCACCACAATCGAGCCGACCACGGCGATAGCCGAGATGGCGTTGGTCAGGGACATCAGGGGGGTATGCAAAAGCCGCGAGACGCGCCGGATGATGCCCAGACCTATAAAGGTGGACAGGATGAAGACGAGGAGCATTGACCAGTAATCGATTGCCGGCGGAGCAGCATGAGCCGCCGGTTCGGCCGGAGCGGTTTCCTGCGCCGCCGCGATCGCCGACACAAGGGTCAGGAAGGCAAAGAGCCCTGCCGTCTTATATTTTGCCAATTTGATTTTTTGTTTCAGGGACATTATCCATTTCATATCGAACTCCGGTTATCCAGGTTTTTGATAGGGGGTTGCCGTGGCCGGGAGCCGTCGGCATATTCCCGCCATTCTGGAATCATAATTCCTTTTTCCCAATTACGCATGTAAAATGGATTTTTGGAAACTATTTTCCGGCCGGAAAACGTGAAAAAGCGATAAACCGGTGATAACGGGTCCATTATAACTCCTTGCCCGACAATGAAGAGTCAGGTCGAACCGGGAGCAAAATAATGGTGCAAGTCCGTAATAGGGAAAAAGATAAGGCGCGGTGGGTTTGCTTTTCTGATACAAAAGGGGGGCCCCATTTTTTGCGTCTTTTCTCTCAACCAATTGATCGTGTTGATATTACGGCGATATTTTGGCGTAAAATAAGGCGGCAATAACGCCGGGCCGGGATCGATTGGTTTTTGTCTGCAGAATAACATAACTATATACCTCTCTGTACCTATTGGCCCCGCGAGACATTTCACATCAAATTGATATAGTATTTGCGTTGATTTGAGAGACAGGCATTATAGTACAGGCCCACCCCAGGCAATTGTAGGTCGGGTCTCGAATTCCGGCTCCTGCCGGGATGAGAAACCCGACATCTTTTCTGCCCTGCACCATATCGGCCCTTGGGCAGATGTGGACATCTGCCGCGCACAGGCAGTCAGACAGATGTCAGGATCGAAGACGATCCTGACCTACCGGGCTACAAAACCGCGACGTAACAGCATCGACAAAATGGTGCCTTACCCTCATATACGATATTTGAGCAATTATTACATGGTATTGGCATTAGCTTTAATGCCTCATCAATGGCAAATATCCTACCACTCCATTTATTGCAGGCGCTACAACAATCACTCGATGTCAGCACTTCGACTTTTCTAATTTCTTGGCCCTTATAGCTAAGTAACTCCATTCGAGCGGCCTTTTGCTGCATCTCAAATGCGTTATGGCCAAGTTTGTTTAGAAAGTGGGCTGTCGCCAAATAAATCATTTTTAGTTCATGTAAAGAAATGTTTTGTGTCTCATAATGGTGAATAAACGAATTGATGACATCTAGATCATCAACAGGCCTCACGGATTGCTGGGATAAATGGGACTTGGTCGAATCAAATAACTCATCATTCAATCCAGGCAAGTTTAATTGATGAAACCAATCATGGCGAGCCACAATTTTTTCCCATTCGATTTGGTTTAGCCTGACACCTTCTTCATTTAGAAGAATTTTTTGTTTTGTAATGGGGTCAGTACGGACAAAAATATAGTTGCCACAGGATTGGCATTTGACCTTGCGTTGCGGCTTTTTCGCAATGGCGGCCCCGCAACTTGGGCATTTGGAATTCCTGGAATCCAGCTGCATCTCAGAAGGTGAATCATTCATTGAATATAATATTGTTCCTTTCTAAATATAAATCTCATTCCCGTGCGCGGCAGACTTTAGTCTGCCCGTCGCCTATCTTGTCCACTCGTAATCTTTGTCGATCCTCAAAGGTCCGGCGCGATCCGAAAGCCAGTCGCGGGCACTCGAATATTTCCAGTCAATTTCATCCAGAACCAACCCAGCTCTGACCGGATTCTGATGAATATAATTAAGCTTGATTCTAAATTGCTCTTCTGAGACAATAATAATATCGTCGAAACGCGGCCTCCACAGTCTGAACGTATGTTGATCCGGGCCGTTATTTATTATGTTCCGGATTTCTTTGATTTTAACTGATGTAAGTCCCTTAAACCTTTGCATAAATTTCGATATCAGTCTAGCTTCTTGAAGTGCGAGTAAAAGGTGCAAATGATCAGGCATAAGGACGTAGCCTATGAGAGAAACATCAAAGAAAGACAAGCATTCATTGAGTTGATTTAGACAGATATCCGCATTAGTTTCGTTTGAGAATATCGGTTTCCAATCGGCCACGGTGGTGGTTACGAAAATCACGGACGGCCCGTCCTTTTGCAGGCGGCGACGAAGTACCATTGCTATTTTCCTTTATGGACATACGGGCAGACTAAAGTCTGCCGCGCACGAAGGCACTCGGTCTTCTCTCAATTATCCCAGGGCAAACTAAAGTCTACCGCGCACCGAAAGCAATTTAGTTATCTTTTTGCTTATTAATATCACTTTTTGAAAACAGATTGCTTTCATTACTTCTCAATACATTTAGCGCAAAAATTAGAAAATTTATCTCATTGACAAACCGTTTAACCCGTTTATATTCTTGGCTGAACATTAATCTGGAGAATCAATGGAACAGGACCTACAAGGCAAAATCGGGCGATTCACCCTCCCCGAAATTTTCCAGTTAATCGCCAACGGCCGTAAGACCGGAACCCTCGGCATCCAGAAAGACGATGATATCGTCATGGTCTATTTCAAAAAGGGGAAAATCGTTTACGGCTACGGCCCCCGCCAGACCCTCCATCTGGGGCAACTCCTCCGCGAAAAAGGGAAAATCTCCTCCGAGCAGTTGTCCGAGGCGGTCGGGGCCCAGGCCGAGACCTCCAGTTCCAAACGTCTCGGCCAGATTTTAATCGAAAAAGCGTTTATCAACCGCACCGATCTGGAAACCGTGGTTCGCCGCCAGGTGGAAGAACTGATCTATTCCCTCCTCAACTGGGAGAGCGGATCGTTCAAGTTTTATGAGAACCAGTACCCCACCGACGAGGAAATCACGGTCGATATCTCGGTCGAGAATGCCATCCTGGAAGGAATGCGCCGCATGGATGAAATGAACCGTATCAAAGAAATAATTCCCGATTTGAATAGTATCCTGATCATGTCGCCGGCTTCGCCCGAGCGACGGACCGATATTTCGCTTCAGTCCGACGAGTGGAACCTGCTGGCGATGGTCAACGGACGGCGCACCATTGCTGAAATCGCCGACCTGGCCAAAGTACCCAGAATTGAAGCCGTCCGCAAACTGGGGGCGCTCAAACTGGCGGGACTGGTGCGGGTAATCGGCAAACCGGAACCGGAAGGCGACCGGCTGGCGGCGATGGTCGACAAAGTGGCGGGACTTCTCGAAGAATATCTCACCCGAAAGACCAAAACGACCGCGCCGGAGCGGACGGTAACGCAGAATATTCGGGATTTCGGTGTCCCGGCCAATAAAGAAACCGACGAGATTTAAAAGTATCAAGATTCAGGGAGTGAATCAATTGGCGCGTCTGGAAACCCTTAAGAAACTGGAAACGACCCTTGAAAATTTCCTTCGTCAGGCGGTCGAGGCGGAAACCGCCCGCCTGGAGCATTTTCAGAGTATCGATACGCTCGATGATATCGCCCGGGATTCGATGAAGGGGCGGTTTATCAATAACCGGCTGGGGAACTGGTTCGCGCGGAACAAGGGATTGTTAGATATTAAGGACATGAAGGAATTCGAGATTTCGAGCATCGCCAACCTGTTGAATGAAATTCAATCCGGGATGGATCGCTCCGACACCGAGACCGATAAACTGGCCGATGAGATCGAGCACTGGAAAGAACAGGGGATTGTCCCCAAACGGCGGCTGATATTGAAGGGGAAAGCCGAGAGCGATCAGCCGAATATCACCGAAAAATTTCTGGAGATGCTCAAGAAAGAGGCCGAATTTCTCGAATATGAGCCGAATAAGGGCGAGCATCTTTTGACCATCCTCGATGATGTCTTGAAATCGGCGGAGGCCAAAGAGGATCCGATGTATATCCATCTGGCGGCATCGATGATATATTTCATGCGAATGAACGGCTACAAAGTCGGGCCTTTTGTGAAGCGACTCAAAGAGATAGAACAGGCGAAAAGCGGGGGGAGCCATGCTGGCTGACGGCGAGAAGGCCTATTTCAAAGCGCTCGAGGCCCTGAAAAATAAGGATTATCGGGCCGCTTCAGGATTCTTTAAGACGGCCGAAAATCAGTTTACAGAACGGCTCGAATTTCGTATATTACAGGCCACGACCGCGCTCTTGTTGGCGGTCAAAGAAGAGATATTCGAGTTAGAGAATAGTCGTATTGAAATAGAGGAGATATCGAGTTATGGCAAAGAAACAGAGTTTCGCGGATAAAGCGTCGAAAAAGAAGCATGTGGTGAACTGCCCCGTGTGCGAGTCGCCGATCAATTTTATCAAATTCGTGAGGGCGGAACGGACCGGAAACGGCTGGAAATTCAAGACCAGCAATGTCGGCGTCTGCAAGTGCAACCATTCCGAAGTATATGGTTGATTGATTTTGAGTTAGAGTTTCCAAAAACCCGCTTGAAAAGGGCGGGTTTTTTTATATCTTAGCCCAAATGCGATCTCTCCTCGAAAAAAAATTATTTCCCTTTGTCATTAAGCCGGGTCGGTATATCGGTGGCGAACTGGGACAAATCGTCAAGCCGCCGGAAAACCGTCTCAAAATGGCCCTCGGCTACCCCGATATGTACGAAATCGGGATGTCATACCTCGGCACCCAGATTCTCTATAATATCATCAACAAAGACGACCGTTTTCTGTGCGAGAGATTCTACGCCCCCGACCGGGACGCCGAAGCAATAATTCGCGCCAATAATATCCCGTACTTTTCGCTGGAATCGCATCGTCCGCTGAAAGAATTCGATCTGGTCGGTTTCACTCTCGCCTATGAGATGGTATACAGCAACCTTCTGAATATTCTGGAACTTTCCGGTATCCCTCTTCGCTCCGCCGGTCGTGGTGAAGATGATCCGCTCATTATCGCGGGCGGGCCGGTGGTGCATAATCCCGAACCGATGGCGCCTTTCATAGATATTTTCCATATCGGGGATGCTGAAGAGAATATCATTAAATTACTGACGCTCCTGCATGAAAACCGGGAATTGTCCCGCGACAAGAAACTGGAAAAACTGGCGCAGGAGATACCGTCGGTTTATATTCCAAAATTTTACGATTCAGCAACGCATAAGCCGTCTGCCGCTTTTGCTCCGGAAAAAATCAGGAGTTTCCGCGTCAAATCCCTGCCGCGATCGATTTATCCGTCACAGCCGATTATCCCGTTCATCGAAACCGTGCATGACCGTCTGTCGGTCGAAATCATGCGGGGTTGCCCGTGCGGCTGCCGTTTCTGTCAGGCGACCGCCATCTATCGTCCCACCCGTCCCCGTGACAAAGAAGAAATCGCCGCCCAGATTCACGACCAGATCGCCCGGACCGGGTTCGATGAAGTCACTCTCCTGTCGCTCTCTTCGGGCGATTATCCCGATATTGTCCCGCTGACCGTGCGATTGTCGCGGGAGTTGCTCCCGAAAAAAGTGGCGCTGTCGCTGCCGTCGCTTCGCCCCGGCGCCCTGACCCTGGAACTGATTAATGCCATCAAGATGACCCGCAAGACCGGGCTGACTTTCGCGCCCGAGGCCGGGTCCGAACGGCTCCGGGCGGTTATCCGCAAAGATATCACCGATAATGACCTGTATGATACCATTCGCCTGGCCTTCCAAAACAGCTGGAACCTGGTGAAATTGTACTTTATGATCGGCCTGCCGACCGAAACCGATGAGGACATTCAGGGAATTGTCACGATGATTCGTACCGTCAGCCGTATCGCCCGCGAAGTTCGCGGGAAAAATTCTATCAATGTCACGATTTCCCCCTTTTCGCCGAAATCGCATACGCCGTTCCAGTGGGATGAGCAGCCCTCGCCGGAGGCGGTCGCGGAAAAAGGGGAATATATCCGCCGCAACGCCGGCAACGCCTTTGTCGCCGTCAAACTGCGCGACCCGCATCTGTCGTTTCTTGAAGGTGTCCTCGGGCGGGGCGGGCAGGAGATGGCCGCTGTTATCGAAACCGCCTTCCGCATGGGAGCGCGCTTCGACGGCTGGTCGGAGGGATTCGATTTTCAATTGTGGCTGAACGCCTTTGAGAAAAGCGGGATAAATCCCCACGATTATTTGAAAGGGAAATCTTTCTCGGAAGTCCTGCCGTGGTCCCATATTGAACTCGATGTTTCTCAGGAGCATCTGGTGAAAGAACGAAACCGCACCTCCACCATGCTCCGTGAATCGCCGCGCCGGACTGAGCCGCTTATTCCCGCCGAGGAACCGCAACCGGACGAGGATGACGGTTTCGGTCGCTCCCGCAAAAAAGCCGCCGCCAAAGCCTCGGTCGCCCCGACCAAAGGACAGGTTCGGGTGAAATGGGGACGGACCGGACTGACACGATTCTTATCACACCTGGATAATCTCCGGGTGATTGAAAGGGCCCTGCGCCGCTCGGAACTGCCGGTCGAATATTCGCAGGGGTTTCATCCCCATATGAAAATGTCTTTCGGGCCGCCGTTGCCATTGGGATACACTTCCGAAGCCGAATATTTCGATTTGGCGCTGGAACGACCATTCACCTCCGACATGGCCAACCGGCTGAGGGGCGCCCTGCCCGACGGTTTTTCCCTTATCATGGCCCGTTCCCTGATTAATATGAAAGAATCGCTCTCGAGCAAACTCAATCGCGCCGTCTATGAAGTCGTTCTCGAAAATAAAATAGATTGCGAGGAGAAAATTACCGCTTTACTTTCCCGGGAGACAATTGAAATCAATCGGGCAGGCAAGGAAGAAGTGAAACAGGTCGATATCCGTCCGGCGATATTCGAGATCCGCTGCCTCGAGAGCGGCACGATTGTACCATCGAAGCCGGCCATCCATATGGAACTGGGCGTCGGTTCGGGCGGGTACGCCCGTCCGCCCGAAGTGATTCAGGCGGCCGGCATTGCCGATGAAAAATTTCTACCGGCCCTTATCATACATCGCAAAGACCTGCTTCATATCGATCCGGCCGGAAATCGCTTCACCCCGATGGAGTTTTAACTATGGCGGAAACGAGGAAAAAATTCGACCCGGTGCGGGCGGCGGCGGTCGAAGTGCTCGGATTGGTGGAAGCGGGGAAGCATACCTCCGAAGAAGCCGTCACGCAAATTATCGCCGGGCGCGAATTCAGTCCGCTCGATATCCGGTTCTTGCGGCAACTGGTCAATGGCGGAATAAAATTGAAACGGCGCCTCGATCATGATATGCGCTTCTTCCTGAGTAAACCGTCGGAAAAAATGCCCCGTCGCATGGTCGATATTCTTCGGCTCGGCTTCTACCAATTGTTTTTCATGGAACGGATTCCGCATGCGGCGGCCGTTTCGGAGTCGGTCAATCTGACCCGGTATTTCTGCGATGAACCGCGGGCCAAAGTCGTCAATGCCGTCCTGCGGGCCGCCATCCGCAATCCCGAACGGGTCGCTTTCCGCGATAAAAAAGAAGAGCCGATGCGTCATCTCGCCGATTTTTACTCCTACCCGGAATGGTTTGTCGAGTACTGCCTGAACGAATTCAAGATGGAAGAAACCGAGAAACTGCTGAAAAGCATGAACGAGCCGCCGCAAATCACTTTCCGAGTGAATCTCCTCAAGGCCAAACCGGAGGAGGTCGCCACATATTTACAGAAATCGGGGATCAAGTACCACACCGGCAAATATCTTTCGGAATTTTTTCATGTCGAGGACGGCGCCTTCCCGATGGACAACGAATTGATCAAAACGGGAAAGATATATATCCAGGACGAGTCAGCCGGGATGGCGGTTCGGCTCATGAATCCCAAAATGGGGATGAGCGTCCTCGATATGGCCGCCGCCCCGGGCGGCAAAGCGACCTATGCGGCGGTCAAAATGCGCAACAAGGGGATGGTGACAGCGGTCGATCGCTCCCATGCCCGGCTGGAAATAATGATGGAGAACAGCCGCCGGATGGGGATAAAAATTATCAATCCCGTCGCCGCCGATGTCCTGGAATTCAATGCCGAGCCGTTCGACCGCGTTCTGCTCGACGCCCCCTGCTCCGGATGGGGCAATGCCGGCAAACACAGCGATCTGCGCTGGACCAAAGAACTCAAGGATGTCGAGCGCCTCTTCAAGGTGCAGAGCATGATGATCGACAAGGCCGCCAAACTGGTCAAGCCGGGGGGCATCCTGATATATTCCACCTGCACCATTATCCGTCACGAAAACGATCAGGTGGTCGAGGAATTTCTGGCGCGGCGGAAAGATTTCGCCCTCGAATCGGCCGAAGAATATTTCGACCGCGAAATTGTCTCGGAGCGGGGCTTCCTGAAGACCTATCCCAATAAAGGGGATCTCTCGGGAGCGTTTGCGGCCCGGTTGAAAAAAGTTCTCGACACCAAGAAAGAAAAATGACATTTTAGGGGATGAAGGGTGTTTAATTTAATATGACGGCCCCGTTACCGAGTCGACACAAATCAAAACCGTTCTTTCTCGATCGTTTCGCTCCCACCGGACGATTCGGGCGGTTCCTCTATTATTATATTCTTCTTCCTTTTGCCTGCCTGCTGGTGCTCTATCTTCTTCTCAACAATGTCGCCATGCCGCTTTTCACCCGTCACGGCTTCGAAAAGACCCTTCCCGATCTGGTCGGCAAGAACATCGATATTGCCCGCCAATTATTGAACGCCGAGGGGTTGGAGACCGAGGTCTCCAAGCAGGAGTACCACTCCGATCAGCCCGAAGGGACCATCATCTCGCAGTATCCGCCTGCCGGAACGATGGTCAAATCGGGACGAATCATCAAACTGGCGGTCTCGACCGGCAAGCAGATGGTAACCGTGCCCTCTCTGGCCGGTTATTCGATCCGTCAGGCCAAACTCTATATCGAGGCGGCCGGGCTGTCGCAGGGAGAAATCGCCTGGACCTATTCCGATTCTTTGCCGGAGCAGGTGGTGGTCTTTTCTTATCCGGCGGTCGGCACCGAGGTCCCCTCGGGGACGTCCATCAACCTGATGGTCAACCGCGGCAAACTGGCCGGAACCATCTATATGCCGAAAGTCATCGGCCTGCAACTGGAGGACGCCCGCAAAGTGATCGAGGGGATGGGGCTCAAAGTCGGGGTGGTGTCGCAGGTCCGTAACGACAATTTCCTTCCCGAGACCGTGATGCAGCAATCGGTCGAAGAGAACACCGAACTGGAGCCGGGTGAAGAGATCGATCTGGTGGTCTCGGCAACGGAATGATTGGCTGATGAGCAAGTTTGTGTCAATTTTATATTCTATATTGTAGAAAATTCGTAGGTCGAAATCCCCTGAGTCCGGCTCCTGCCGGACGACGGGGTTTCGACAAATCTTGAATCAATATGACAAATATTCGCCGATATTTCACCTCCGGCAATTGTTGTTTCCTTACTCATATCACTCATAATAGAGAATCGATACTCCTTGATAATTTTGAATCATTATGGAACGCCATCGAAAAAACGCGAATTATGTACTTATATGACCTCGTTGCCTGGGCCATAATGCCCGACCATATGCATCTTCTGATTAATCCCAAAAGGGCCGAAATGCCGGGAATAATGCGGAAAATAAAACTCGGTTTTTCCGCCGAATATCGAAAGAAGTTGAATGCGAATCGGGGCCGGATCTGGCAGAATCGGTATTGGGATCATATCATAAGAAATGAAAGTGATCTGAACCGGCACATGGATTATATTCATTACAATCCGGTGAAGCACGGAATGGTGGAAGACCCGTTTGAATATAAATATTCTTCATTGTCACATTATTACGAACAGGGGACGTATGAGAGGAAATGGGGTGTTAAGGAAATTAAATTCGACGGTGATTTTGGGGAATAGATTATGAATATGTCGAAACCCTGCTTTTTTTCGCCTTCGGCTCTCCAAAGCAGGGATTTCGACCTACAATAAATATCTTCCATGTGAAGTGTAGGTCGAAATCCCCTGAGTCCCGGCTCCTGCCGGACACGGGGTTTCGACATCCCATCATCCCAATTTTTATCGACACAATAAATAGTACACCCGTTAAGCCCCCCGTGCATTCTGCCGATAATATGAAACATGCCGACCAAAGCCGAAGCCACTCCGAGACGACAGAATATCAAGGGATACATGCCGATCTATGCCCACTCCCTGACCGCCAACAGTTTCCTCGATTTCGACCTCTATATCTATGACGGCCAGAATATGGTCCTCTACCGCTCCGCCCAACTGCCCCTGACATCGGAGGCCTGCCGGGAGTTGGTGCGCCAAAATATCAACCGGCTCTATATCTCGGTCGGGCATCGACGCGAATACCAGCAGTACTTGAGGACCAATATCAACCGGATCCTGGCCGATGACGCGGTCGATGATTTCACGAAATCGAGCATTGTCTATGACAGCGCCAAAGAGATGGTCCGCGATGTTTTCTCCGATCCGACCAAGGGGCAGAATATCAAGGAGTGCCGGGAGTTCGCGGAATCGACCGTCTTATATATTCTTCAGGGGAAGAACGCTTTTCTCAGTATGCTGAAAGTGATGTCGTTCGATTACAGCGTTTTCACCCATTCGGTCAACACCTGCACCTTCTCCCTGGCGCTGGCGCAGGAGTCCGGAATATCAAAAACGGGCGAATTGATTGAGTTGGCCACCGGCGCGATGCTTCACGATGTCGGCAAGGCCAAAATCCCGGAATCGATTCTTTTCAAGCCGGGACCGCTGGATCAATCGGAGTGGGAAACGATGCGCCATCACCCCCAATGGGGCGCCGACCTGATGTCCGAAACCGACATGATCCCGAAAAACTCTTATATCCCGATTCTACAGCATCACGAGCGGCAGAACGGTATCGGCTACCCCAACGGTCTTACCGAAGGTGAACTGCACATCTACGGCAAAATTGTCTCTATCGCCGATACCTTCGATGCCATGACCACCAACCGGGTCTATCGGGTCGCCGAAGGGACTTTCTCGGCGCTCAAGACGATGTCGGACCGGGAACAGGGATTCGACGAGACCCTGCTCCGGCAGTTTATTCAATTGATGGGGCCGGCGCGCCCCGATTTAGTCTAAATTTATCCTCGCACCAGATTTTCCAATTTGTCGAGCATTTCGTTCCACCCCTGATTCATATTCTTGCGGTCGATATCGCTCATATTGGCGATTCCGGCATGATGCAGGGTGAATTTGGTTTTCCCCTTGGCTGCTTCGAACGCCACCGTCACCAGCATCTCCATCGGCATTTCCGGGCTCATACCGTAATGAGTGCTCGGGACGACATTCCCTTTCTCGTCGGCGAACGAGTCGGTGCAGACAATTTTTTTCTTCGGTACAATTTCGCGGTATACGCCCGTGCTCCAGTAATCTTTGCCGTCCGGGCCGCGCATGCATATAAGATATTTTCCGCCCACCCGCAAATCGACTTTGGCCGTCGGGCAGGTGAACATCTTGGGACCCCACCAGCGGGTGAGATAGTCCGGTTCGGTCCAGGCCCTGAAGACCATCTCCGGCGGGGCGTCGAAAGTGCGCGAAAGGACCAATTCATCGGCTTCAACAGCGCTCTTGGTGTGATTCTTGACTGCCATATTCAGACTCCTTTAGTACAGAAAAGTTATGTACAATTGATTTTAATTTCCCTTTAAATCTCTTGTGCTATAACTACGCCCCGCCGAAATAAATGAGAGCCGGAAAATAATAAGTTTTGCGGCGGAGTCCTGGCCGAGCGGGTTAAGTGCAAGTCTTATAGCTGTTTCCTGGGTGTCACTTTTAGAGGCTGGTAGGTCAGGATCTTCTTAGATCCTGACATCAGCGTATGATAAAGAATTGTCAGGACCGAAGACGCTCCTGACCTACCAAACTGCTTTCTAAAAGCGGAGAAGCCACGAAAGCCCCATTTCCCCGATATAGGTATCTTCGATTTTATACACCGGATCGGTCAGGGCTTCCTGCGGCGAGACAAATTTCCACCCCTCCGATTCATACCAGGAGAGAAGGGTATCGAGATAGAGGGCGTTAAGTTCGGTCATATGAATAAGAAGAATATGCTTGATATCGCGGTGTAATTTGGCCACGGCGATAGAATCGTAATACCGGGTCATCTTCTGCATGTGCGCCAGATATCCCAGCCCGATAGAGTCGGCCAGGGCGGTGTCGCCTCTTTTGCGGGCCTCAGTGAAATCCCGATTATACAGCCAGTCGTCGTTGTCGATTGTCACCGGGACATTGACATACGAGTGGGCGGCCAGATAATTGGCGACCCCGATATATTTATGCTCGGTCGGACCCTGATGCAGCATGGGGTAACGAAAATATTTGACGGAATCGACCCACTTGAAAATGGCGTCCTCGCCCCGCGCGATATCATCCTCATACCGGTCGATCGGAGTATCGTTCAAGTCGGGATGGCTGAAAGTATGATTGCCGACCGCGTGGCCGGCGGTGACAAAATCATCGAGAAGGGGTGAAGTCACGGAATTGACATGTGCTCCGATTACGAATCCGATAACTTTGATATCATGCTTCTTGAGGATTTTCAATATATCGTGAAATTTGGCGTTTTGAGCGCTGTCGGAAAGATACCGGCCGTAAAGAAACGGCAAGTCGTCGATCGTGACAGCCAACTCCTTGGTCGCATGGGCGTTTGCCGCCAGGATTAATATTATCGCCAACCTGATTATCCTGCTCATATTGTAATAATACGTCTCCTTTATATAGACGGCCATCTATTCCTTCATTTTCAATAGAATTAAATTAATTATCGCAGGTCAATCCGTGCCCGGAAAAACACTGCGCGGCTGTCCAAAAACAATGTGATCGACGGGTTCTCCCGTCAGGGCCGGGCCTTTGACGGCAAACCGGCCGCCATTCTTTAGCCTTCGTAGGTCAACGACCCCTTGGGGGACGGGTGCGGCGTAGAAGGGGGGTCTTGACATTATTTGTAGGGGCGGGTCTTGCGCCCGCCCCCTACAACAATGTGCGCGGCAGATGTCCACATCTGCCCGAGGGTTCATACGTCGTGCCCGGCAAACATCCCCGTCTGCATGGGTGCCACCCCCAAACTCCGGGAGTGGCGGCGCGGCTCTTTAGGGTTTGGGGGTGCTTCGTGTCCGGCCCGCCTTCATCGCGCCGTCAGTCGAGTAGGTCGAAATTTCCCCTTATATTTTCGGAAAGAAAATATATGGGGGTTTCGACAATCTAACCTGACGGCGCAAATAATATAATAAGGTCGATTTATTGACAAAATGAGCAGGGTTAGCGGTTCAATGCAGTTGCTTATAGACGCGTTGACTTGAATCTCTCAAGCAGTTCGCGATTTTTCACTTCATTTATATTGTAAAGGCCATGTCTCCACGAATAAAACCATGGATGCTTCTTTGAGCAGTACAACACTAAGGTGATTTCATTTGGGAAATCTGGGTCAAGCCCAAGACCTATATTATAGACCTCTTTTAGATGCTTCCCGCATTTTGCACATATCAATGTATCCGGGTAGCTGCAATCCTTATAATAGACTTCAAAGCGGTTTATTTGATCATCAAGCCCTATCGGTTTGTCGTGTAAATATCGCCAATATGAAGTCAGGATGATGTTTGACATATCATCAGGATGTTTAATTCCTTGCGCATTGAACCAATTTGAAAGACGAGATCTTCCCCAAAGCCCCCAGTTATTACGAATCCACATTCCCAATCTGAAATGTGCCTTCCACAAATCTTCTTCGTCCCAGGCCATAAGCGTATCATGAACTTCCTGGCTTAGCGTCTTATCAAGTTGAGTTAGACAATCGCTTAGATCAACAGGAATATAGGGGTGTTTTTTTATGGAAATGATTTTCGGTACACACGACATCAAAACTAATAAGCTAATTGTCAGCAAACCAACAAGATATTTGAGCTGTACCCCACAAAAAGCCATAATCCAACCCTGCTATAATTGGCGCGTTCTGCTTACATAAATATGACGTAGGCAGATTCGTCTCCGTTCAAAATATAAGAAAAAAAACGGAAAACGTGGGACCTTCCAAAATATATTTTCACAACAAATTTCCATACAACAATATACAGGACAACCCCATAAATCTCAACAACTTGGTTTTAAATGTTCCGTCAGGTCCTTAATTCCGCCGACGGCGGAATGATGACCTGACGGCAAAGAAGGCGTCAGTTCATCGCTCGCCGGGCTCGCTAAGGAACTGACGCAACCGGCAATGTGCGCGGCAGGTATCCTACCTGCCCGCTCCTCTTAATGCGCCGTCAGGAACCCTTTCCTGACGGAATTCGCGCCCGGCAGACGTCCCCGTCTGCCGTCTTTCTGCTTTTCCCACCCTCTTTTTTAATTGACTAACCCGCCCGACTTCCCGATAATTTATCCTTATGAAAATCGCCCCTTCCATTCTCGCCGCCGATTTTGCCCGGCTCGGCGAGGAAATCAAAAAGGCCCAAACCGCTGGCGCCGACTGGATTCATCTCGATATCATGGACGGCCACTTTGTCCCCAACCTCTCCTTCGGCGAAGCCATTTCCGCCATGTCCAAATCAATTTCATCTTTGCCGCACGACGCCCATCTCATGGTCACCGACCCGGAAAGTTATCTGGACTCTTTTGCCAAAATCAAAGTCGAGTATATCACTTTCCACATCGAAATCGGCGGCCCGAAAATTGAATTGGGCCCGGGCCGATGGGTATATAAAGTCGAAAAGGCGGCCGATACCGCGAGAATTAAGGCGGTTATTTCCCAAATAGAATCTCTTGGGGCCAAAGCCGGACTTGCCGTCAACCCGCCGACTCCTCTTTCGGCCGCCGAACCGTTCCTGGCGCAGATTGATCTCCTCCTCCTGATGTCGGTCAATCCCGGTTTCGCCGGGCAGAAATTTATCCCCGAAGTCATGGATAAGATTACGACTGCCGCCAAACTGCGCCGGGACGATGGCTATCACTTCCAGATTATGGTCGATGGCGGCGTGGGGTTGGATAATGTCAAAATCCTCGAAACGGCCGGAGTCGATATTGTTGTGGCCGGGTCGGCCTTTTTTCGGGCTCCCGATTACGCCGAATTCGTCCGCAAGATGAAGTCTTAATTCCATAAACCCCTTGCGGATTTCCCCCATTTTTATATATTAACGGGCTTGCAGAGAGGGTCTTTTGCTTTTTTCTGCGGGGTAGATATTTATGTTCGGCGAACTGATAGACAAATTTGACAATATTTTCCGCACCCTTCGCGGCTCCGGGAAACTGAGCGAGAAAAATATAAAGGATTCTCTTCGCGAGGTCCGTCGCGCGCTCCTCGAGGCCGATGTTAACTACAAGGTGGTCAAGGACTTTATCGCCAATGTAGAAACCGAGGCGGTCGGCGAAAAAGTTCTCAAAGCAATCGAGCCCGGTCAGCAGATAGTCAAAATCGTCCACGACCAGTTGGTTCATCTTTTGGGCGATAAAGCCGAGCCGATGACCCCCGCCACCAAATTCCCAACTATCTACATGCTCTGCGGACTGCAAGGGTCCGGTAAAACAACCCTCTCCGGCAAACTGGCGCTTCAGAATAAAAGGAAAAACAAAAAGGTCCTTCTGGTCGCGGCCGACATTTACCGCCCGGCGGCGGTGAAGCAGTTGAAAGTGCTGGCGGAATCTATCGGCGTGGAAGTATTCCATCTGGAAAACACCAAACCGCCGGTCATCTGCGATGAGGCCAAAAAGTACTGCGAAAAGAATTTCTTCGACCTGATGATAATCGACACCGCCGGACGGCTCCATATCGATGAAGAACTGATGGTCGAACTCGAAGATATCAAGGCGAAAGTTGTCCCCGATGAATCGATCCTCGTGGCTGATTCGATGACCGGTCAGGATGCCGTCAATCTGGCGGAAAAATTTCATGAGCGCCTCCAACTGACCGGCGTGGCGCTGACTAAACTCGACGGCGACGCCCGCGGCGGGGCGGCGATTTCGATCCGCGCCGTCACCGGCTGTCCGATCAAACTGGTCTCGGTCGGCGAAAAACTGGCCGACCTCGAACTGTTTCATCCCGACCGGATGGCCTCGCGGATTCTCGGCATGGGAGATATTGTCGGGCTGGTGGAGAAGGCCCAGGAGGCGGTGGACCTTAAAGAAGCCGCCAAAATGGAAGAAAAACTCAAGAAGCAGTCGTTCACGCTTGAGGATTTCTACGACCAACTCCAGCAGATAAAGAAGATGGGCCCCTTAGAATCGATTCTCGGCATGATCCCCGGCATGGGCAAGGCCCTCAAGGGGGTGCAGATCGACGAGAAAGGGATGGTTCGGGTCGAGGCGATGATACAATCGATGACCCCCGAGGAACGGCGCAACCCGAATATTATCGATGGTTCCCGCAAACTGCGTATTGCTTCCGGGTCGGGGAACTCGGTGCAGAACGTGAACCTTCTTTTGAAGCAGTTTTTCGCGATGCAGAAGATGTTTAAGAGCATGGGTAAAATGAAAATAAAAGGTCTGCCGAAAGGGGCATTCCCTTTCCAAATGAACATATAATTGAAACTGACGGAGGTACCGAAATTGGCGGCAGTAATCAGACTAAGACGCTTGGGTGCAAAGAAACGGCCCACCTATCGATTTGTTGCGACCGACTCGCGCATGCCCCGCGACGGAAGATTTGTGGAAGTGCTCGGTTTCTATAACCCGCTGGAAAAACCGGGAACCGTGAAACTGTTCGAAGATAAAATGATGTACTGGCTGGATCAGGGAGCGACCCCGTCGGATACCGTCATCAATCTTCTCAAACAGGTCGGCTTCCTCAAAAAATACGAAACCAAAAAGAAAGGCGGCGATATTTCCGCCATGACCGTGTCGGAAACCATCACCGAACGTCCCAAGAAACGGAAAAAGACCAAACAAGCCAAAGAAGCCAAGGCTGAAGCGTAGTTTTTTGCCTTCCGCTTACTTCGATCTAAACCAGCAAACGTACTGAAAAGGAGATTGTTGTGAAGGAATTCATCGAGACGATAGTCAAGGCGTTGGTTGATAACCCCGATCAGGTCGACCTGACCGAAGTTCAAGGCGAACGGACCACTGTCTACGAACTCCGCGTCGGTTCCGGCGATCTGGGCAAAGTTATCGGAAAACACGGACAGACCGCGAAATCGATCCGCACCCTCATCGCGGCCATTTCGGCCAAGAAAGGGAAACGGGCCGTGCTGGAGATTCTGGAATAATTGACTTTAAGACCGGAATATATCGTGATCGGACAATTCGGCCGCGCCCATGGTGTTTCCGGCGAAGTTTATATAAATTCTTTGACCGACAATCCGGACCGGTTCCGGGAATTGAAATCGTTCTGGGTGGAGACGGTCGACGGCTGGAAAGAGATGAACGTGACAAATGTGAAATTCGTCTCGGGACGGCCGGTAATAAAAATAGCCGGGCTCGATTCGCCCGAGGCGGTCAAGCCGCTCCTGAATGAGTATCTGCATATCGGGAGCGAGAAACTCGAGAAACTCCCGGAAGGGAGTTACTACCTGTTCGACCTCGTCGACTGCCGGGTGGAAGACACCGCCGGAAAGGAAATGGGAGTGGTGCTCGGCGTGGAGCAGTATCCGGCCAATGATATTCTGGTGATCGGCGTGGGCGAGAAAAAATTTGAAATGCCGCTCGTGCGGCGGTTTTTGAAAAAGATAGATATAGATAATAAACTGGTGGTAATTGATCCTCCGGAGGGTATATTTGACTCCCCGGATAAAAATTGAAATAGTGACCCTGTTTCCGGGATGGTTCGATTCCGTCATAAAAGAATCGATCATTGGCCGGGGACGGACCAAACGGCTCTTTGACATCGATATAATCGACCTGCGGGAGTACACCTCGGACAGGCACCGGACCGCCGACGATAAACCGTTCGGCGGCGGCGGCGGGATGGTTCTCAAAGTCGAACCGCTGTACAATTGCCTCAAAGCGCTCGGCTATGAAAAAGATCCGAAACCGGGCGAACGGCTGGTGCTGACCTCGGCGGCCGGGAAAAAATTTACGCAAAGTTTGGCGGTCGAATTCTCGCTTCTGGAACGGCTGACCATCATCTGCGGCCATTATCTCGGGGTCGATGAACGGATCCTGGCGCTCTTCGCCATCGAAGAAATCTCGATCGGCGATTATGTCATGACCGGCGGCGAGGCCGCCGCGGCCGTGATCCTGGATGCCGTCACCCGGCTCGTGCCGGGCGTGCTCGGCAATTTCGAGTCGGCGCTCGAGGATTCTCACAGCGAGGGGTTGCTCGGAACCCCGGTCTATACCCGCCCCGAAGAGTTCCTGAATCTTCGGGTGCCGGAACCGCTGGTGACCGGGAACCATAAGGAGATAAAAAATTTCCGGCGCTTGGAAGCGCTCCGGAAAACATGGGAAAACCGCCCGGAACTTTTGACCGGGATGGAAATGGACAAGAAAGAGAAAGCGTTTTTGGATAAATTGAAAAAGGCGAAAAAAGAAAATAACAAAGAATGAGAGGATAGATTTATGAGACAGATTCAGCAGTTGGAAAAGGCTTTATTGAACGACAAAATCCCCGCGTTCAAATCGGGCGACACGATCAAAGTGCATGTGAAAATCAAGGAAGGGGACAAGGAGCGGGTGCAGGTGTTCCAGGGGACCGTCATCGGACGGCGCGGCGCCGGAATCGGGGCGACCTTCACGGTTCGTAAGATGTCTTCGGGTATCGGCGTGGAAAGAATTTTTCCTCTTCATTCGCCCAATGTTTCCAAAATCGAGCGGATTCGTCAGGGTAAGGTCCGCCGGGCGAAATTGTATTACATGCGCGACCTGACCGGCAAGTCGGCCCGTATCGACGAAATGCTCGAAGAAACCAAGGCCAACGACAAAAACTAACGGCTTGCTTGATTCGTGCGCGGCAGATGTCCCCATCTGCCCGTCCGCCCAACCAGCACGATCAAAAATCGCCAAAACACGCGCGGGCAGGAATCTTTCCTGCCCGTCTTTTTTATGCCCGGCAATTTTCGTAGGGCGGAACCCCCGTGGTTCCGCCTTTTCCGTGTAGGTCGGGTTCCGATGCCGACCTCTGGTCGGATGAGAAACCCGACATTTAGAGTTGAACTCGTAAGGGCGTATCGCTTACACCCATTTATTGTTATGAAACACCCTCAAATCGATCGAGCACACCTGGCGGTTTGCTTAAATAGATCGAATTTGATTTGACTTCATTGAAATTGCGAGATTCTTCCGATGAGAGGCCCGACTACGTCAGAGGCCTCTTTGTGCAAAACTATTTGTCGATAAGCCAGACTCTATTATATCCCAATAAGGCCAATGCCTCATGCCTCTTATTTATTTCTTCGGCATCCCATTTGAAGTCATTTTTGATCAAGTATTCGACCAGATCTTGTGTCATTTTTATCTTGGAAGTCTTCAATTCCTCAATTTTTTCCTTTATGATTTTGTTACCAACTTTCGCATTTATTCGTCTGCCCAAAAGGGTCAAGTTGCCAAGTTTATCAACATATCCCCTTATATCCTTTTTGTTCAAATTCCATTTCGGATCAGGATTTTGAGGCAAGAGGTGTTCAATATTAACATTGTTGAAATCGATTAAATACTCACCGCTTTCGGCAATACCATTTATTTTACTAAGAACATATGTCGCCAAAATGCGCGTCTTTTCGGATCGACCATACTCTAATTCCAAGAAATTTTCTTTAAATGCCTCAAGCGAAGGCCTTTCATCATATAGTTCCTTGAGCAGCTCTTCAAAGGTAGATTGGGCTTTCTTAGTGGCATTTTTCTTTATCTCAGATTTGGCTATCTGTTCTATTTTGCGAGCATATTTTGAATAGATCTTTTCGACTTTGTTTCCGGGCATTCTGCAAATAGAAGAATATTGAAAAGTGAAATTTTCAATTTTTTCAAAAATCCTAGTGGGGTCAGTCTCAAATTTATTATAATTACGCAAGATTGATAGGAAGAGAACATAGCACTGGGACACACCCATGATTCTAATAGCAGACAAAGCCCGATAGATTCTTACACCATTTTTCTTGTCACGCCAGTCTTCCTCATTGCCGGAAATTAGTTTATAATAGTCTTCGGACGCTTCACACAACTCATATAATAGCTTTTCCCAATCCGTTATTTCCTTTTTTATTTCTTTAAATAATTTCTTTTCAGTAACGAAGGAATATTTCGATATCCAATAATACCTGAGGAATCTATTTAATTCAGTGTTTGTCGCCTGAACATTATTGACGATTTCCTGCCATACATCTTTGGCAAAATCCTTGTCCTTTTTTGCAGGAATTTTCTTCAAAATTAGATTTTTCAATAAATCAGCAATAGATAATTCCACTCCTCTGGCATTTGTAGTTTCAAATATTTCATATGCGTCCTCTTCGCTATCAATCTCAATTTCGATAACTACAAGATCCGCGATCTTAGATCTTAGATCCTTTAAGTAGTTTATTTTTTCCCCCATATTTTGGCATCTTTCAAGATTGCTCATGATATTGCTGTAGAAATAATTATAATTTTTGAAAATACGTATTTCTTCCGCAGATTTGGGATTGCTCTTAGAGATATCTGAAGATGTGGACTGAATAAATTTTTCAAAATATTCTCGCGTAGATTCACCGCATTCAATTCGAAAGGAGTCTATCCCATCTCGGTCTCTAAAAGCAATGTCTTGAGTCTGAATTAAATCTGCCATCTTATCATCGTACTCTTTCATTAAATTACGAATGACAGAAATAAAAATTGTTGTGGTTAGCATCCTCTGTTGGCCATCAATTACATCAATGTATCCAGTTACTTTAAGAGGTTCCTTGTTTAATATAAAGGATCCAATGAAATACGAACTTTGATTATTAGTGAGATCGCTCCAGAAATCGGATAGTTGATCCTCGTTCCAATTATATGGCCGCTGATACCGAGGTATTTTATATTTTGATGTTCCAAAAAGAATATTTTTCAAAGTTGTGTCTTTTGCTTGAAAACTAAATTCCCTTTCCATAGCCTACTCCGATATAATATTTAATGATTACAATTGCTTGGCTCACATGGACCCGTTATAAAAGAAAGAATTAAAAGCTATTGTTATGAATGTACATACTTCAATAGAAGATATATTAATTTTTATTCATCACTTAGTCAATCACTTTTCTAGCGCCGTCGGTATCCTTTTCCTGAATAAAACCTATCGGATCATATCTTCATCGTCCTCAATCCATTCATCACTCCATAAAAGCACTTTCTCTACCACTTTGATGTGTTTTTGGGGGCGGGCCTTATATGAGGGACATTAAATGCGCACCTTATATAAGGAGGAAACTATGCCCGTTTCGCAGAAACAGTTAATCGCCAACCGCTTGAACGCCCTGAAATCGACCGGCCCGCGCACCCCGCTCGGCAAACTCCGCTCGTCCCGCAACGCTCTCAAACACGGCCTCTATTCCAAATTCAACCTCTCCCAAATCTTCGCCTCTATCCCGGCCAAATATCAGAACCGCTTTATAAGAATGATTCTCGACAGTATGTGTCAGGGGAAATCCGGCAAACGGTCCGTCAATCAGGCGATTATGAATATTCTCGATAAGGCGAGATAAATGAAAATCGGCTTCCTTTTTAGTACCGAACCCACTTTGTACTTCATTCTGCGGCGCCTGTATCTTATTTGTCTGCCAATAGATAAGTGCAGTTTTCCCCCTGTTTCGAGAACGTCCGAAAAAATAAAATTTCAAACCCAAAAATCATATTTCCGTTGTACCGCATTCGCTTGCGCTAATATTTCGCCGCTTTGTTCGCTCACCAACCCATTTCATACGGTGGCTATCTTATGATCTATCATGCAGATAAAAATTGGGGCACGAAACTCGTGCCCCGTTCGGTAAGGAAAAATAGGCGCCATACGCGCGCCTTCTATAATTCTTTGCGAGCGTCAAACCCGAAACAAATATTGGAACTTCATAAAAAACTGCCGCGACATCTGCGCGAACTTGACTTTCGGCTCCTCGAAATCCCGGTAATTATGCGACGACCCGACATAAAAGATGGTGAACGGGTTGACTTTGTAACTCAAAAGCGGCTCGATATTGGTGCTCTTCTCAAAATCATCATACTGCACGATCAGACGCAAAAACAGTTCGCGGGTAAACTGGTAATTGGTGCGGACCCGGAATATATATCCGTCATAAATTTCATACTGACCGTCGAGCGTGGTCATATGGGCGTACTCCACCGACGGGGCCAGCACCAGGCGGCTGGTCGGCTTGATGACGGCGTCAAAGGTCATATCGGTCGTCTTCCCCAGAAAGGCCGGCACAAAACGGCGGGCGACACGGTGCCCCCAGGCCATGTAACCGCTCAATTCCAGAAAGGCGTTGGGGACACTTTCGAAATTGACACTGAACGAACGGATGCCGGGGAAATAGATACCCCGGTATGTCTCCCGGCTCCTCATGTAACTGAGACTGATTGTGGTCATCCCCTTGGTGACGAAAGTCAGGGTCGGCTGCACCCACTCGTCTTTGCGCTGATTGCGGAAATTCCAGATCCGGGTCAGAGTCAGGCCCGGGGCCCAACTGATAATATACTTGCCGTTGGGACGGAAATTGAGCGAGGTTTCACACATCAATCGCTTAACATCATTGCGGGTCTCGAAACCGTTTTCGGCGCGGAAAGTGGGGGTTGCCTCCCAGTAACTCAAATCAATGTTCCAAAGACGGGCCTCGCGTTCCAGCATGGCGAAAATGGAATGACCCCAGTATTTTTCGCCATTGAATCCGGCCGAGTATTCGGCATGATTGCCGAAAGCCATATCGTTGAATCCGGAACTCAGCGCGGTATCGTTCAATTCTTTGGTGTAAGACGCCTCACCCTGCACCAGAATACGGTAGTTTTTGAGGAACAGAAACGACATGTCCGATCCGAACGAACTCCCCGAGCCGCCCCCGTCGAGACGGCGGTCGGCGAGCAGGAGGCCGATATAGGAATCCTGCCCGAAACCGCTCTTGGCCCGGATGATATTGGCCGTGCTTCTGACTTCGGTCGGCACCACCAGCGTCTGCTCCTCAAGCGGAATTATGAACGGGCTCGATTTATCGATCGCCCCGATATATCCGAAACTGGTCCGCCCAATCTGGCCGGTCAGTTTGCCGGCTCCGTCCGGCTCGTTGAACATGCGGGTATAAACCATCTGGATCGGGGTTTCGAAAAGGTCGGCCCCTTCCTGGAAGAAAGGACGGCGCTCTTCGTAGAAAAGGGCGAAGTTGTTATTGACATCGATCTGCCCCGGATCCGATTCAACCTGGCTGAAATCGGGGTTCCAGGTCAGATCGGCGGTCAGGTTCGACGCCAATAGAGCGCGGCCATTGAGTGCCAGATCCGTCTCCACCTTGTCGTTATGAAAGGAAGAGTGGGGATTGCCGTAATCGGTGCGATAGCCGGCCTCGGAACCGGTCACCGCCGGAAGAATTTCGAAATTTTTTCCGGCCCTGGTCTGCATGATCCCCGTAATCGTGCCGAACTGGCACGGCCAGCACGGTTTGCCCCGGTCATACGCCGACCAGGATAACTGGTAACGGCTCTCGCGCGGCATATTGCGCCAGAAGGTTGCCTTCCAGGTCTGAATGGAGTCGCCGGGATAGCGGAGACTGCTGAACGGCACCGCCACCTCGACCTGAAAACCGGAGTCGGTGATTTTCCCGCGAGAGTGGAAGACCAGATCGAAACTCATGTCTTCCTCGCCGTTCTGCTGCCATTTCAGGTCGCCCTGGATGCCGAGCGGATTGATAAAAATTTCGTAGGCCCAGGCCGCATCGCTGTAGGTATCGAGGATTATCCCGACATAGTCATCGCGCCAGATATCATCGCGATCCCGCATCGAGGCCCGCACCAGCCGGGGATTATCGAAGGCGATAAAGGCAAAATAGAAGTTCGCTTCGTCGTACCCGACCAGCACCCGGGTCTCGACCGGCGGTTTGATCATGTCGCCCGGATTGGTCTCGCTGAAATTTTCGGCCACCCCCGCCGTGCCCCAGGCCGCTTCGCTCAAGTCGCCATCGATATTGATTGCGCCGCTGAACCGGGGGATAGTCAGCGACGGCCCATAGACCGGTTGAAAAGTTTCGTCGGCGGAGGCGTTGCGGAACATCCCCAGTGCGCCTGCGGTGAGAAAAATGAAAAACAGCGATTTGGAGGCTTTAAATTTTATCATTAAAAATACTCATGATTGATATGTCGCATTACACCGGTAGCGCACGGCGATCTCAAAAAAATGCCGCCGGCAATACTCCTCCATTTTACTTTCATTACGAGACGCTATAATGAAAGGTTTCAGAAGATAGGGAAGTTTGTGCTTTAATTGCAGATTGGTTTCTGATATATTCCCTTTATGCCGCATAAGATTGCAGTTCTCGGTTACGGTTCTCAGGGACGAGCCTGGGCTTTGAATCTGAGAGATTCAGGACTGGATATAATAGTCGGCCTTCCCGTCAGATCCAAATCAAGGCGGACAGCGTCGAAAGACGGCCTCAAAATTGTTGTCCCGGTGAGTGAGGCGGTGAAACAAGCGGATATTCTAATTTTCGCTTTCCCCGATCATTTGCACGGCCCTGTTTTCGCCAGGGATATTGAGCCGCATTTGAAGCCGGGAACCACCCTGGTTTTTTTGCATGGCTTCTCGATCCATTTCAAAACAATAGTTCCGCCCAAAAATTGCCCGGTCATCCTTCTGGCCCCGCTTGGGCCGGGCGCGGCGGTGCGAGAAAAATATCTGGCCGCCGAATCGATCGGCTACTTCTACGGTATCGGGCAGGATTGTAAAAAGACGGCTGACACGGTTTTGAAATTGCTCTTTAAAGGGCTTCATATTGATCGTCAGGCGCTCATAAAAACAACTTTCGCCGATGAGGCGATCGGCGATATTTTCGGCGAGCAGGCGGTTCTGTGCGGGGGATTGTCGCAACTAATCAAGAATGGATATGAAACGCTGGTTGAGGACGGCCTGTCGCCGGAGAAAGCATATCTGGAAGTCGCCTATCAGATCGATTTGATTGTCGATTTGATCAAGAAATATGGTATCGAAGGGATGTTCAAGCGGATTTCGGTGGCGGCCCGGGTCGGATCGGTACAATCGGGCGGAACAATTATCGGGAGAGATGTCAAGATCCGCATGAAAAAACTGCTGGCCGAAATCAAGCGGGGCGATTTTGCACGGCGATTGTCCGCTCTAGATAATGCAACGCTCAAAAAACTGGATCGGGATATCAAGCGGATGACCGTACCGTCATTCGAAAAAGCGGCCCGAAAATGTTCACCGGCCAAATCGAAGAAGTAAAGCAATCCGTCAGCATTAATGCTCCCGGCAGTTCTATCCCGCTCTATTTTTAGTTGACTCATCGAGGGATAAATCTAAATTCCCTGTATAGTCAGGAGGAAAAGAGTCTTTTTTAAATCATGAAAAAAGAAGTGCCGATATGAAAAAAGTAACGACCGCCGCCATAATCATACTGATGATTATCGGGGCCTATTTTGTTTTTTATCAGGACATTTTCAATCTTCGACGCGACAAAGCGGATATTCTGGCGTCAATAATCGAATATGAAGACACCCGAAGGGCACCGGCCGGTTTATTGGATTATCTCAACGACCCCGATTCTGAAATCCGGGCCCGGGCGGCGCTGGCGGTCGGGCGGATCGGCGATATCGGGGCCTCGGAGGGGCTGTTCAAATTAATTAATGATAGTTCGGATACGGTCGCGCAGACGGCGGCTTTCGCCCTGGGATTGACCGGCGAGAAAAGTTTTGCCGAAGGAATCTTGGAGCAGTGTGTCGATATGCCGCCGGAACGCTTGGCGGCGGCGATTCAATCGATCGGGCGGCTGCCCGATTCCGGCATGACCGATGTCATTACGGAATTAACATCATATCTGGCTCTTCCGGATCATCGCGTTCGCACCCAGGCCTGCTATGCGCTATGGCGCGCCGGGGCGAAATCGGCGGCGAATGATTTGATTGGTATCGCTCAAAATGACCCGGTGCGGACGGTCCGTATCGCCGCTCTCTATTCGCTGGTGCGTCTCGGCATAAAGGAGCCGTCTGACCTTTACGCTCAATTCCTGCCGGACAGCGATCCCTTTGTCCGGGTGCAGGCAATAAACGGTATCGGCCTGGCCAAGGATGACGGCAAGACCTACCTGGTGGCGATCGGCCTGAATGATAAAAACGGCAATGTCGTGGCCCAGGCGATTATTTCGCTGGCGTCGATCGGCTCCCCCAAAGCGGTGGAATATCTCAAAAACGAGTATGACAATGAAGTGGACGAAAAACTGAAAGTTCTTCTGATTGATTCTTTCGCGAAACTGAAAGACTCGGCCATCGCCGAAGAAGTGCGCCGCGATATCGATTCGCTGGACAGCCCCAATATCAAGGCCTCCGGGATTGTCTATCTGGCCCAAATCGACGGTGCCGAAGTTCTGCCTTTGATCGATTCTCTGGAGTCATTGAAAAACCGCTATATCAATGTCGGTATCGTGCATGCGCTGGGGGCGATCGGCGGGGAATATGTCAAACCGCGTTTGAATGCCTTTTTCAAAGATAGTTTGCCCGATGTGCGCGCGGCGGCTTTTGAAGAATTGCTGAAAAACGACGCGGTTAATCTCGATTACTATATCACCACCGCTCTCAATGATACCGATTACGTGGTCGCGTCGACCGCCGCCGATAAAATTGGCGAACTGAAGGCGCATCAGTACCTGGGACGGCTTCTAGCCTTCATGAAAAACGGGGAGAAGACCGACCCGGATATGAAACGATCCATTGTCGCGGCCGCGGCTGTCTTTCTAGACAGCACCGCTGTCGATTCGCTCGCCGAGGAAATAATTTTCCACGGCCTGCAGGACAAAGAATATGTGGTCAGCCGGGATGCCGCCGCCGTCTATAAAAAGAAACTGGGGGTCGATAAATCGGCTTATGTCAACAAACCGGAGGGGTTGGCGAGCAAGCGGGATATCAAGAACTTCATTACCCGTTATGCGGTAAATCCTAAGGCGCTCTTAAGTACTGATTATGGGAATATCGAAATTGAATTATATCCCGACATCGCTCCCCTGACCGTTTATAATTTCATCAAATTGGCCAAAGAGCAATTCTACGACGGCCTGACTTTCCACCGGGTGGTGCCGGGATTCGTGGTGCAGGGCGGGGATCCGCGCGGTGACGGTTCCGGCGGGCCGGGGTATTATATTCTGTGCGAATACAGCGATAAACCGTTCGACCGGGGCACAGTCGGAATCGCCACGTCGGGTAAAGATACCGGCGGCTCGCAATTTTTTATCATGCTGGGGAGAGCGCCGCATCTCGATGCGCGGTACACATTGTTCGGGAAGGTCTCAAAAGGGATGGAGGCGGTGGATAAAATTGTCAAAGGCGATAAAATAAAAGCGATACAAATCATAGAGGAAAAGAAAAAATGAGATTGATTATTATAACTGGCATGATACTGGCCGCCCTTGGCTCTGCTTCCGCCCAGACCGGGAGTAATGCGGCGCTCGATTCGATCATAACTAAAGTAATTGCCGTGCGCGACGCCGAAATCGCCCAACTGAACAATCTGAAAATGGACGCGGTCTCGTATGAGAAACGGGAGGACGGTGACGGGAATGTCAAGGAAACCAAAAAATATATCAAGACGGTTTTTCTCAAGAAAGGGCCCGACGGCAAATTTGCCTATAGCGAAGAGTACACCGGATATTTTGTCGACGGCATCCGCCAGGATGACAAGCAACTGCCCAAGGTCGCCGAGGAACGGGCCGACCGGAAGAAGAAGCGGGGCGGCAAAGATATCGCGTTCGATATCGTGAGTATTCTGCGCCCGGAGATGCGGAAATATTATACAGTCACCTATGACGGTCTTGCGCCCAAACCGGTTGACGATTTCCCCTGTTATGTTATCCGCGCCGTCGCCGACACGGTGCATACCGTCTCCGATATTCTCGACACCCTGGTCAATATCACCTATTATATCGATATGTCATCATATCATGTGGTGCGGGCGGAATTCGCGCCGGCGAGTCTGATCAGCCGGTTCATGTTCAAGATGAGCGAACTCGATATGTCGCTCGATTATGAACCGTACGATGAGACCATCTGGCTTCCACGCCGGTTTCATATCAAGGGGCGGGCCAAGGCGATGTATTTCATGGGGATTTATTTCGAGGGCGAAGAAATCTATTCCAACCCGGTGGTGAATGACAAATAGTTCAACGGGTAACCCACCCCTTGGGGTGGGCGCTAATATACGATGATGTATCAATGACCAGACTTAAGCACTACGATAATCTTAATACCGCCCGATTCGTCACTTTTGGCTGTTATAATAATCTTCCCTTGCTGACTGACGATCGGGAGAAGGAAATATTTCTGAAGCATCTTGACAATGGCCGCAATGTCCATAATTTCAAATTACTTGGCTATGTTCTCATGCCCAATCATGTCCATCTTGTTATCTGGCCTTCTGCCGATTTAAAGTTGGGTTTGGTGATAGGTGAAATCAAGTCTCTTTCTGCTCGAGAAATATTGGGACTATGGCAAGACCAAAATAGAGGAATATTAAAGGAACTTGTAAATCGTCGGGGCGAGAAAAACAGACATGTTTTCTGGAAACGTCGCTGTTACGATCACAATTGCCGAACACCCGACATTGTAAGGGAAAAGATAAATTATTGTCATGATAATCCGGTGAAGAAAGGACTAGTTGAATCCGCCGGGGATTGGGGTTGGTCGAGTTATAATTGGTACTTGGGGCGAAAGGACGGGCCTATTGCGATTGATGAATTTGGAATATAAATTGCACCTTTGCCGGTATCAACGCCCACCCCAAGGGGTGGGTTACCCGGGTTTCGAAGGCGAAGAAATCTATTCCAACCCGGTGGTGAACGGCGGGAGTAAGTGAATTCCCGAAAAACTGCGAATCAACGCCCACCCCATGGGGTGGGTTACCCTTTTTTAATATTGCTGGCAGTATTGATATTGGTTTCAGGCTGCCCTAATCCTAATAGACATATATGTTTTTTAAGCAACAATAAACTGTCTAAAGAAATGAAATTTAGATTTCACAATGATAAGATTCTAGTTGATCTGAGGAGTTCAAGCGACTTAGGTTCGGAAAAAGATGATTATCATTTGAGAATAAGAGTTGATTCAAAGTTCCCGGAATATATGAAACACTCACTTAAATTTGTGCCGGAATCAGTAAAAGTATATGTTGAAGAGCATTTAATGAGACATGATTCAATATGGTCCTCACCATTTGAAGATACATTATCGAATAATAAATATGCGGTGGGCCTTGATTATGCCTATGATATGCGTACTGATTCACTAATCGTTGCATCAGTCTACCAACGTAAGGGTTTTAAATTGCGAATAATTATGGATAATTTCATATATTATAACGCTCAGCCACTGCATTTTGATACAATTGTGGCAGTAGAAAGACAGCCCTTCTTATATTAATCGGGTGACCCACCCCTTGGGGTGGGCGCCGAAAACGAAAATTCATTCTATAAAGATACAGGAAATATATGAAATCCGATTTCCCCATTCTCGAATTCGATGAGTCCCGCGAGGCGGTGATCGAGCCGCAAAAACTTTTTCCGCCGATCGATATCGCCGAGCATTGTGTCATTACTTTTTTCGGTGAGGTAGTCTCTAAAGTAAAAGAGACGCATCTGGTGAAGACCGTGCATTCCGACCGCTGGGAATCCGGCATGGTTTATATTCATGAGACGGAGCATAATGGCCGGAGAGTGGCTTTTGGGGTTTGCCCGGTCTCTGCCCCCAGCGCGGCCGTATATCTGGAAGAAGCGATCGCGCGGGGATGCCGGAAATTTATCGTCTGCGGCGGGGCGGGCGTGCTGGACAGGGAAATTGCCCGGGGAAAATTGATGGTGCCCGATATCGCTGTCCGCGACGAGGGAACATCGTATCATTATTTGCCCCCGGCCCGTGAAGTGGCCGCTCACCCCGAGGCGATGGCCGCGATCGAAGCGACTCTCCAAGAAAAGAAAGTCGATTATCTGGTGGGAAAGACCTGGACCACCGATGCCATTTGCCGCGAGACCCCGGCCAAGGTGCAACTGCGGCGCTCTGAAGGGTGTCTCTCGGTGGAAATGGAGGCGGCTGCTTTTTTCGCGGTGGCGCAGTTTCGCGGGGTCAAACTGGGGCAGATTCTGTATGCCGGCGATGATGTCTCCGGAATAGAATGGGATGACCGCCGCAGCAGTGACTGGCAACCTTCGGTCCGCGAACAACTCTTCTGGCTGGCGGTCGACGCCTGCTTGAAACTTTAGAAAAAACGGCCTTTTCTGTCCGGGAGAGGGTTCTTGTTTCAAGGGCAATTTTTTGTTGTCAAATCGCATTTATCCGCTTATTAATGTGTAAAAGGGTCATAATCCTCCTGTGAGAACGGCGAAAGCAAAATGCGCAATCAGATAAGAGAAGAAACGGTCCTGTTTATAAGTGTCGTCAAATGGATAATTTTTGCGACGGCCGTGGGACTCATAGTCGGCTTCTCGACCGCTCTCTTCCTGAAAATCCTGACCTGGAGCACCAATGTCACGGGGAAATATGCCTATTTCTTCGTTCTCTTGCCGATCGCCCTTTTCATCAGTGTCCTGCTGATAAAATATCTCGCCCCTGACGCCGAAGGGCACGGGACCGAAAAAGTAATCGAGGCGGTTCATAAGACTTCGGGCAAGATCAAAGCGATGGTGGTGCCGGTGAAACTGGTGGCGACCATTGTGACCCTGGCCTTCGGCGGTTCGGTCGGAAAGGAAGGGCCGTGCGCCCAGATCGGCGCCGGGCTGTCTTCGATTTTTGCGGATCTTTTCAAATTGTCCGATAAGGATCGGCGAAAACTGGTTATTTGCGGTATCAGCGCCGGATTTGCCTCGGTTTTCGGCACCCCGATTGGAGGGGCGATATTCGGGGTCGAGGTTCTTTTTGTCGGGACCATCCTGTATGACGTGCTGTTGCCGTCGTTCATCGCCGGTATCACCAGTTACCAGATATCGGCCGCGCTCGGCGTCCATTACTTTTATCACCCGGTCAATTTTGTCCCGGTCTTCAGCGAGGCCCTGTTTATCAAAGTGATTCTGGCCGGAATCTTTTTCGGCATCTGTTCCGCAATCATGATTGAGATTTTGAATCTTGGTCAGAAAGTCGCCAAGAAAATAAAAATCTGGGACCCCTGGAAAGGGGTTATCGGCGGGCTTATTTTGATACCGCTGGTGTTTATTTTCTCCCGTGATTATCTGGGGCTGGGACTTGATCCGATTGAATCGGCGCTGAATGGAACCAGAGTGGCCTGGCATGCTTTTCTGACAAAATCGGTTTTCACCAGTATCACCCTCAATTTTGGCGGCAGCGGCGGAATTGTCACCCCGATCTTTTTTGTCGGGACCGCCGCGGGATCGCTTTTTGCCCAGATTTTCAATCTCGACCCGGCCACCTATGCCGCGCTCGGCATGGTGAGTGTTCTCGCCGGATGCGCCAATTCGCCTATCAGCGCCAGTATCATGTCGGTCGAACTTTTCGGCGCGAAACTGGCCCCGTACGCGACGGTCTCTTGTGTCATAAGTTTTCTGATGACCGGTCACCGCAGTGTTTATCCGTCGCAGGTGCTGGCGGTCAAAAAATCGCCGTCGATCGATGTCGAGATGGGGCATGTGATGGAGAATCTGGAAACCCGGGTTCGGGTTCGCGACAAAACCCTTCTGACGATATTGAAGTTTCTGAAAAATGCCACCTATAAGATAGAAAAATTCCTGGAGAAAACCGGTGTTATCGATAAGGATAAGGACCGGGATCAGGACACCTATTTGGAATGAACAAATGCCTATGAAAACAAAAGAGATAACGGTTCAACTGCCGCCCGATAGCAGTTTCATTTTCGGGCAATCGCATTTTATCAAGACGGTCGAGGATATCTACGAACTGATGGTCGGGACATCGACCACGGTGGAATTCGGCATCGGTTTCTGCGAGGCCTCGGGGCCGTGCCTGATTCGATCCGACGGCAACAATGACGAATTGATCAAGGCCGCCGAGACCATCGCTTTTGATATCGCCTGCGGCCACACTTTTGTCATATTCATGCGCAACGCCTACCCGATCAATTTTCTGCCGCGCCTGAAAGATGTGCCGGAGATTGTGAATGTTTTCTGCGCCACCGCCAACCCGGTCGAAGTGATTGTCGCCGAGACCGAGCAGGGACGCGGGGTTTTGACCGTGATCGACGGATTCATGCCGAAAGGAATCGAAGGACCCGAAGACAAGAACAAGCGGCACAAGTTCCTTCGCGATATCGGGTACAAGAGATAGCATTCACCCGCATTTTGCCGGGCGGACCTGTATCCTGGATAGACCGCGATTAAATTGAATCTATTTATCGAGCCGTAATACGGCTTGGCTTTCCGAAAAAGATGCCGTTTATATAAGCGATTCCTGCGTTTTCTTCACAATCTTTTCGGCCTGGAGCCAGTCGCCCATATCGTTGCCGTCGCTCCGCCCGCGTTTCTCATAGATGGAATAAGCGACTTTTTCCACCAGCGGTTCGGGACGGGAATCACCCGATAAATGCATGATCGCCTCGGTGCCGTCCTTGGCCTGCACCCGGACGGTTCGATCGAATCCGCGGTCATCCTTTTCCACGAAAATTTTCGACGGCTGACGGACCGCCAGAAACGATTCGGCCGGTTTTTCCGGGTTCCAACTTCCGGCGAAGAAGCGAAGGGAATCGATCAGGCGCCCCTTTTTCTCGAGACCGAGGCCGAGAAATGTCAGATTCGACGCCACCCTGTTGGAACTTTCATTTTTATCTATGATGCTGATATCTGCCAGGCGGTAGAGATTGGCCGAATTGAAGGTCCGAAAGAATTTCGGCCAACTGTTCTTTGTAATTTCTTTAACCATAAATCCTCCTTGATTGGCTGTTCCCTGTGCTCATTAAGGATGTCCAATCGCACACGTCAGGCCGGATCGTTCCGAGCCGGTTCATATATCTTTATATACGTTTTACTCCTTTGAGCAATATAAAAAATGGGCAAATTTTGTCAATTACGCTATCGTCTTGTGTGGCCGGAAGTTGCATCGATATTACCCGCGCCGTTAACCAATATTTAACAAATCGGCCGTTATGGCGGATTTATAACAGTAATAATGGATAAAATTGTCTGATTATGCGGTCAATTCCGGGAGCGCAATTCGATCACGGGGGCCTCTGGCGGGCACCCCAGGCGGAACGGGAACCAATGGCCGATGCCCGAAGAAAGATACATCTGGGAATTTCCTTTGGCATAATGTCCCCAGAGATACCGCCCCGGCAGGAGCGGGGTGAAGACGCTGTGCCCCGCTAAACCGACCTGACTGCCGTGCGTATGACCGGCCAGTACCAGATTGACATTATTTTCCGCGGCCGGGTCAAAACCTTCCGGGCGATGAGTCATGACAATTTTAAAGGCATCATCCGGCGCGCCCTCCAGGGCCAGTGACACGGTGGTCTTAAGGAATTGGCGGTTGTCTTTCCGCAGGACGCGGGGGTCATCGGCTCCGCCGATATACAATTTGGCGCCATTTATATCCAATAAAATTCCACTGCTTCGCAGGAGAGGAACCCGGCCGGCGTCGAACGCCCGCAGGACATTGGTAATGCCGCGATAATATTCGTGATTCCCGAGCGACGCAAAAATGCCGTGCCTGGTTTTCAGGGTGACCACCATATCGAGAGTCTCCGGAAGAAGAGAGAGACGGTCGGCGATATCTCCGGTATATAGAATCAAATCCGGCTTGTACGTGTCGGCTCGGACCAGGATATTTTCGATATCATCGAGGAATTTGTAGATACCGAGATGCGAATCGGTCATATGAAGTATTCTGAAACCGTGGAGTTGCGGGGGGAGATTGTCAAAAGTCATCGGCAACAGAAACACCCGCGTTTCCTGAAAGGCCCTGGCCACACCGGTCGTGCCGGTGGCGATAGTAAATAGCGGTAGAGCCGCCGCGGTACCCTTCAAGAACAGGCGCCGGTTGGGATCAACGGTTCCTGGCCGAATCGCTTTTTTCCGCGCCTTTCTCTTTTCGAGAAGGGAATGTATTAAATTCAAAATGCCGGAAATTGGAAGAGACAAAGTCAGCCCGACCAATAATATAAGACTGGCCGAGACGACCACCGAGGAAATCCGGCCCAAAAGCCGGTGATTGAGATACATGGCGGAAAACCAGATAGTAATGGAGATGATTCCCAGTAATGGCAAAAAATAGGCCCCCCAGCGCACCAGACGATGTTTCCACCAGACCCGGTTTAAAACCCGAATTAAAAATATCTCAAGAAGTGAAAAAACAGTGAGGACAACCAGACTGAAAATAAGGGGATAAATGCCAACCATACTTCGATATTATACAATATAATGGCCGTTTTTTCTATTGAAGTTTTGCCGCCAAAATGACGGCCCGAGAATTATTCTGCGAAAACCTCTTGATTTTTATGATCGAAGTATCGTAAATTGATTGTAGAAAAAAATATTTCCGTTGGGGGTGGCGCACCTGATCGCCTGAGATTATACCCCCTCGACCTGATCCGGATAATACCGGCGTAGGGAAACGGGATTGAGCGACAGACTCAACCAAGCCATTCCGCTTCGTCCGGCATTTCCGGACAAGCGGAATTTTTTTGGATATTGTCACAAGGAGTCTGTTATGAAATATCCGGCCTCAATATTGATTCTGATGCTGTTTGCGATATCCGGAGCCGCCGCTTCGCAATTGACCGGGCGGGTCGTTGACAACCACGGTCGGGCGATCCCGGGGGTTAATGTTCTGACCGATCAAACATCGTTAAACTCCGTCACCGACAGCACCGGTAATTTTGCTCTTGTATATACGGGAATGGGACCGACTCATATTACTTTCAGCCATATTAGTTATCAGCCCGCGATGATTGCGGTAAAACCGGGAACGGTCGCAGCGCTTGAGATAACCCTCCAGCCGGCGATCCTGCCCGGGCAGAAAATAGTCGTCACCGCCAATCGCGCCGTTTCCGGAGTGAGCCCGATGACGTATAGCGACTTCAGCAACGATGACATCAAACGCGATTACGCCATCACGGAATTTCCTCTCCTTCTGGAGACCACGCCCAATATGTATTCCTATGCCGATGCCGGCGGCGGGCTGGGGTACAGTTATATGAAAATCCGCGGATTCGATGACAAAAGGATTTCGGTTTATATTAACGGCGTGCCGCTCAACGACCCCGAGGATCAGGCCACTTATTTTGTCGATATTCCCGATTTCGCCGCCGATGTGACCGATATTCAGGTCCAGCGCGGGGTAGGAAATTCGCTCTATGGCGAAGCCTCCTTCGGCGGGCTGGTCAATATCGCCTCGAACGGACTGGAACGGCCCCGTAAAGTGACCCTGACCACCGGTTGGGGCGGGTTTTACGCCGGAAGCGATTTCGTTTCGCAGATGCGGAAAAATTCGGTCGAGTACACCTCGGGCCTTTTGGACGGACGCTGGTCGCTTTCGGGACGATATTCCAATCAGTACTCGGGCGGCTACCGCCTCAATTCCTGGTACAATGGCTGGGCCTATTACCTGTCGCTCTCCCGGCTCGATCCCAAAATGACCACCACCCTCAACCTCTATGGCGGGCCGATGAAGATGCACCTGGCGTACTACGGAATCGGCCGGGTCACGGAAAAAATCGACCGGCGAACCAACTACCTGACCTATCCCGATGAGACCGACAATTTCAACCAGCCCCATTTCGAACTGCACAACACCTACCGGGTCAATGACAAACTGATTCTGCACAACACCCTCTTTTATATCACCGGCAAGGGATATTATGAGCAGTACAAAACTGATCAATCATATAATGAATATAATATTTTTCCCGAGGCTACAGTCGATTCGACCACGCAGGGAAATATCGACGTGCAAAAATGGGTGACCAAGAGCCAATTCGGCTGGAGCCCCCGCCTTGACTGGGATCACGGCCGGGGCAATCTATCCGTCGGCGGGTCCTTCTATTATTTTCATTCCGATCACTGGGGCGATGTCATATGGGCGCAGGGGTTGACACCCACGGTGGGCCCGGAACACCGCTATTATGAATATTTCGGGAAGAAGTACTGGTCATCGTCATATATTAACGAGTATTACACCCTTTCCGATCATATTCGTCTGATGGGAAACCTGCAGTTGAAATATTTGACTTATAATTTCGACGGAACCCCGATCGGTCTTCTGCCGGGATACAAATACAAACTGCACTGGCTGTTCCTCTCGCCGCGAGGCGGAATAACATATCGATTCCATGATAACGCCGATATGTACTTCAGTACCTCGGTTTCGTCGCGGGAACCGGAGGATGTCACCATCTATGATGCCGAAGAAGTCGGCACCCGGCCGGCGCTTCAGATAAAATCTATCCGGGTCATTTCTCCCGGCGACACCAGTTTCGTTTTCGGCGATCCCTTCATAAAGCCGGAACGGGTTTATGATTTCGAACTGGGGGGACATCTCCGGGGCGAAAAATTTAATTTCGGCGCCAATCTCTTCTGGATGGAATTTCGTCACGAGATTGTTCCCGAAGGGGGTCTCGATGAAAACGGCCGTCCCCGGGTCGGCAACGCCGACCGCTCCGTTCATTCCGGGATCGAACTCAACGGCAGTTATCTGGCCGCGCGGGGATTTAATATCAGCGCCAACGCCTCGTACAATCATAATATTCTGAAGAAGTATTTTGTCTACGCCGACAACGGGCAGGGGGGAATCGATTCGTTGAATTATTCCGGCAATCCGGTCGCCGGTTTTCCCGATGTCATTGGCAATCTGATTTTTGATTATGACTATAAACCGGTGCGCCTGACCTGGCGCTGGCGGGGGATCGGACGGCAGTATGTCGATAACGGGAAGATGAAAGACCTCTCGATCGATCCGTATGTCGTCTCGTCATTGACGGCGTCGGCCATGCTGGGAAATGTCGCCGGTATGGGGCGACTCACCCTGAGCGCCGATTTAAACAATATCTTCAACAAAAAATACGAGTTGAGCGGGTATTCGTATCTGTATGACGGAGAATGGTACGCCGAGTACTTCCCGGCCGCGGAGCGGAATTTCTTCCTGCAACTCAAATGGGAACTGGATTAAAATAATTTGCACCTGATCGATTATGTCATAATTCTGGCGTACCTGGGATGGCTCATCTATCTCGGCTTTACCCATCATTTCGGACGGAAAGCCTCGGCCGGGAATTATCTTCTGGCGGGCAGAACCCTGACCCTTCCGGCCTTCGTGGCTTCGATTGTCTCCACCTGGTACGGGGGCGTCCTGGGCGTGGGGGAATTCAGTTACCGTTTCGGCATTTCCAATTGGCTGGTATTCGGGGTGCCGTATTATATCGGGGCGTTCCTCTTTGCCATGTTTTATGCCAAAAAGGCGCGGAAGGCGGAAGTATTCACTATCCCGGACAATCTCGACCGGGCCTATGGTCACAAGACAGCAGTGGCCGGGTCGGTACTTCTTTATTTTATGACCCTTCCGGCCGCCTATATTTTGATGATCGCTATTCTATTCAATTTTATTTTCGGCTGGCCGTTCTGGCTGGGGGCGATAGTCGGAGCCATATTTTCCATCGGCCTGATTCTCCTGGGCGGATTCAAATCCCTCGTGCGCACCGATAATCTTCAATTCGCCATTATGTACATCGGTTTTGCCCTGATGCTGGTGCTACTGGTTTCCAAATTCGGCGGGTTGGGGTTTATCAAGGCCTCGGTGCCGCCGTCAAATTTGACCTGGCACGGCGGCAACACGGCGTGGTATATCGCGGTCTGGTATTTTATCGCCTTGGAGACATTGGTCGAGCCGCTCTTTTTCCAGCACTGTCATTCGGCGAAAAACGAAAAAGTGGCCCGAAACGGCATCCTGATCGCCATTCTCTGCTGGGCGGTTTTTGACTTTTTGACCACCTCCTGCGGGATGTACGCCCGCGCCATTGTTCCCAACCTGGCCAATCCGGCGGAATCATACACCGCTCTGGCGGGCAAAATTCTTCCGGCCGGATTTCTGGGGCTCTTTGCCGTGGCGCTTCTGGCGACCACCCACTCCACGCTCGACGCTTATTTCTTCATGGCCGCGACTACCTTCTCGCGCGACATTGTCTGGCGGATTTTCAAGGTTCCCGAAGATAAAATCACCTACTACGCTCGGGTGGGGTTGATCGTATCGGCGGTCATCGCGGTCGTGGCGGCCCTTTATTTCAAATCGATTGTCGATATCTGGCACGATTTCGGCTCGGTCGGGACACCGGCCTTATTGTTGCCGTTATTTGCGGCCTTGTACGGCAAGAGGAAATTATCCCCTTCGGGTGCGTTTATGACCGTGATTGCCTCCGGCGGTATTTCTCTTATCTGGCTTCTCTCGCGCTATTGGACGGGAACGGGCACTTACTGGCTCGGCCTCGAGCCGATTTTCCCGGGGTTGGTTTTGTCTATTGTTATTTATCTCTTTGGCAATATAAGCCGGAATATTGGGGACCCGGGCACAGCACCTCCGCGAAAGTAGGTCAAACATTCCTGTTTGACCCTTTAACGGGACAAGCAAGAATGCTTGTCCTACTGATGCCTCGGGATAATTGGGCAAGCAAGAATGCTTGTCCTACCGACGTTTCGGGGCAGCGGGACAAGCAGGAATGCTTGTCCTACCGGAGTCCCGGACTGGCAGTTCGTGATTTTCCTCAAGCCGGATTCCGCCTCTTTATTTTCTCCTTGAAATTACCGTCAATCTTTCCGTAATTGGGGCAAAGATTGTCACGTTCAACGAAAGAATATCGTAATGCTCGATCTCAAAGCGATTCAAAATTACCTCAAGAAAGAACAACTCGACGGCTGGCTGATGGCCGATTTCCATGCCCGCAACACTATCGCCGTCTCCTTCCTGAATTTCCCCGATAATGTCACCCGGCGATTCTGCTATTTTATCCCGGCCGAGGGGGAACCGGTCGCAATTATCCACAATATCGAAAAAAACAAATTCGCCTCCATTCCCGGGCGCCATATCTATTTTTCCTCGTACAAACTGCTCGAATCGTCCTTGCAGAATATCTTGAAAGGGAAGAATAGAATCGCGATGGAATATTCCCCTAACGGGCGGCTGCCGTATATCGGGCTGGTCAGCGCCGGCACGGTCGAACTGGTCCGCTCTTTCGGGGTCGAAATTGTCTCCTCGGCCGATCTGGTCGCCTATTTCCAGGCCCGGATGACCCCGGAGCAGGTGCAGTCACACAAACGGGCCGCACTCTTGGTCAATCAGATCAAGGATGAAGCGTTTGCTTATATCAAAGAAAATCTCGGCAACGGCGACGAACTCGATGAACGGATGGTGATGAATTTTATCATGATGCGGTTCAGCGAGGAGGAACTGATGATCGATTTCGGGCCAATATGCGCGGTCGATGCCAATATCAGCAATCCCCACTACGAGCCGCCGGAGGAGGGGTCCGCGGAAATTGCCAAGGGGAAACTGGTGCTTCTCGATATGTGGGCCAAACTCAACCGGCCCCACGCCGTCTTCGCCGATATCACCTGGATGGGGTATGTCGGCAAAGAGATTCCGGAGAAATACCGCTCTGTCTTTTCGATTGTGACCTCGGCCCGCGACCGGGCGATAAGTTTTATCCGGGAAAATTACGGGAAGACGACCCTTTACGGCTACGATGTCGACGACGCTTGCCGGAAAGTTATCGCCGATGCCGGCTATGGCGAATATTTTTTCCATCGCACCGGTCACTCGATTCTGGAATCGGTGCATGGCCCGGGCCCGAATATCGATAACCTCGAAACCGAGGATCGAAGAAAACTGATGCCGGGACACCTGTTCTCGATCGAGCCGGGGATTTATCTTCCGGAGTACGGTTTCCGTTCCGAAATCGACTGCATGCTGACTGAGAACGGCCCCGAAGTGACCACCCTTCCGATGCAACAGGAGATTATCCCGATTCTGGCCTGATCATGTATTTTAACCTGCGGATGATACAGGATGTAGCCGATCGCTACGGGCGCCCCCCGATAATTCATATGGCGGCCCCGGTCAACGAGGAAGAGTACGATTTTATCCGCTCCACCCAATCGTTTCGGCGGTGCCACGATGTCACACTCTATATTTTCAAAGGGAACCAGGTCATAGTCAACGCCAAGCATCATTATCCTCCGGGGCTGTACCGGGCGCCGTCAGGGGGACTTAAGCCGGGCGAGGATTTTCTGGACGGGGTGAACCGGGAAGCGTATGAAGAGACCGGCGCCAAAATAGAAATTGTCAAATATATTCTGCAGGTGCATGTCGATTTCACCTGCGGGCGGCGGTTTATCCCGTGGCGGACCCATGTCTTTACGGCGAAATACGTTTCCGGAAAGATTCATCCGGTTGATATCCACGAGATTCGGGAGGCGAAACTGGCCGGGTTATCGGAATTCGATAATTATAAGAAGATTATCGACGGTTTGGAATCGGGCGGTCTGCACTATCGCGCCCGGCTCCACGACGAAGTCATCAAACATTTATGAGGAGGCGACTATGGCGACAATAATTATTTTTGTCGGAGGCATTGCCCTCGTGGCCGGGATCATTCTGATTTTGGCGTCATTATGGTACCGAAAGCCCGATCATCCGTCTATCACTGGCGGGGGAACCGTCAAACATGCCCTGTTCTGGCGGTACAAAAATTTCTGGGAGCCGAAAGGATACAAATTATATAATTGGGGAATGATATTATTTGCAATCGGGCTGATTCTTGAAATAGTATATTATTCGGCCCTGGTGTGAGTCCGGGCGACTGTTATGGGGATGAGATTTTATGGCGGCAAAGGATAAGCCGACACGCGGTATTTTCGAGACCCTTTTTGTCCTGACTCTCGGGGCCATTGTTCTGCAGTTTATCGGTTCCTTTTTTCCTGAGGCAAGGTTGTGGGGAATCAATCATGCCGCCTTTGTACCGGGTCTTAAATATCTTTTCCCGGTTCTCTTTCTGGCGGTCATAATAATATATTGGTTTTTCAGGAAACCGACCGGCGGCGCCGCTCTAAAATCACCGGGCAGATCAAATAACATCATTTCCAGATTTTGGCCTTTTCTTCTAATCCCGCTGATGACAGTCGCCTATTATCTTCTTTCTGTAAAAGCGCACTTTCTTGGCGACGGCTATACCCTGATTTTCAACTTTTCGACGTCCCAGCCCAATATGTTCGGGCGATCCTACGGGGAGCGGGCTCTTCAGATAATTTATCATAATTTGATTTGGACCGGGGCCAAGCTGGATGCCTATGCCACTTTCCGTCATCTTTCCATATTGGCCGGTATTATTTACACTTCGGCGCTTGTCTTCTATGGCCGCAAACTGTTTGCCGGATGGTTTTCCCTGGCGGTCTTTCTGACTTTGAATTCACTGGCCGCGGCGACAATTTTATTCTACGGTTATGTAGAGAACTATTCACTGGCCACGGCTTTCATTTATCTGGCGATGCTTTCCGGAATGGCCTCGCTGAAGAATGATAAGAGGTCAATAGTCCCCTTGCTGTCGTTTGCGCTGGCCGTATATCTGCACTGGATCAGTATAGTATATCTGCCGGCTCTCCTGCTATATATCGCGTTTCTGTTCCGGAAAGAGGGAATNCGGCAATTTATTGTTTCCCGGCAAAAATATATCATGCTGATTATTCCCGCCGGTTTCCTGCTCGGGTATCTTCTCGTTAAAATCTGGGCCCCCCCTTTCTGGAGATTGGCCTTTCTGCCGCCGCTGGCGAACACTCTTACGCTCGACGGCTACACGCTTTTCGCACCCAAACATATTCTCGATTATGCCAATCTGGTCTTCCTCCTGGCTCCCGTTACCCTGCTGGTATTGCCCCTGACATTCATCTCCAAAAAAGGAAGAAGCAGGTCAGGCTCGACTCCATTGAAAATATTTTTGACTGCGGCCGCCCTTTCCGGTGCGATCGCGGCTTTCATACTGGAGCCGAAACTGGGCATGGCGCGCGATTGGGATCTCATGTCCACCATGCTGATCCCGCTGCAACTCTGGGGTGTCTATGTCTGGATGGAGTGGGAATCCCGGACAACCCGCTTTCGCCCCGCGTCGTACTTATTGGCCATAGCGGGGCTGTCGGTCTTTGTTCCCTGGCTGGCGGTTAATAATACCGCCTTCGGTCAATTCAATTATACTATTTCCATGATGAAACTTGATCCTCTACATGGCCGCTCCGGTTTTGTGGCATTCCGAAATCTGATGGCCGCCCTCGGTCACAGATCCGAGGCGCTGGCCCTCGACCGCTATTGTGCCGACCAGTTCCCGGAAATGGCGTCGTATCAGGAGGCGGTTCGCCTATATTTGGGAGGGCAGTTAAATAAGGCCATCGAGTCGCTGGATCGGGCCATCCGCCAGGATCCCGGCTGGTTTGCGCCGTACTGCGACAAGGCCGCCCGCCTTCTTGATTTGAATCAGCCGGAAGAAGCCCTGAAACTATTGAAAACGGCCGATGCTCTCAACCCGTATTGCTCCGATGTATATTTTAATTACGCCCGGGCCTACCGCATGCTCCAGGACAGCACCCGCGAGAAATTGTACCTATCCCGAAGCATCACCAGCGACCCCTCCGAGACCACTTTTTATCTGGCCCTGGGGATATACTATTTTAAACACCGCCAATATGATTCGGCCGCCTATTATATGAGCCGCTTTCCCGATTCCGCCTACGCCCCGGAAATTTATTACTACCGCGGGTTGATCGCCGCCGAAGAAGGGGATAACGCCGGAGCCCCCACCTTCATAGATAAATATATTGCTCTAGGTCGCGATTCGCTGGCCCTTCAAAAAGCCAGAAAATTCAAAATGGAACGGCTGACAAAGCCGGAATAATTGCCTTCATGAAATACCTTTGAAAATATTCGGCAAATAAAAAAGGACGCGAATCCCGCGCCCTTTTTTCTTAATTTCGCGACCGCTTAAAAGTCGAAATCGATCAGGAAGAGAAAATTATCGTCTTTCACGGCGTTGGCGTCGCCGGTCTTGCGATGAGTATACTCCCCGTGCAGGGCCACATTGACGGCGGTCCAGTCGCCGAGATAGTATCTGACCAGTAGGGAAAATGCCTGAATCTTGTTATTCTCATCATATGACGGCGGACTGACCCAGTTGTACATCGCCGACAGAAGCAGGCGATTGTTCATGAGGCCGGCATAATCGAGTTCGGCGAAACCGCCGTTGTACTTATAGTCCTGCGTCGTATCGGTATTGAAAGCCTTATTGTCGGCGCCGTGAAGATACAGGGCGCGGAGATTGAAAGTCGTATAATTGATAGAGAAATTGGCGCCGATACGGCTGAACGATTTGCTGTTGTGCCCGGTCGCTTCCCCGGTTGGAGAAACATAAACATCGTTCATATCTGTCGGCTGCCATCCCAGATAACCGAAAATTCCGACCTGCTGTCCCGCGCTCTGACCCTCGCCCCGCCCGAAAATCTGTTGCAGGGCGAAATAACCGTCCTTGAACTTGTTATTGTCGGGATTGGCGCCGTTACCGTTGACCAGCCCGGCGGCGTAGCGGAAACCGTTCTGTAAATGCCCGGTCGCTTCTACACCCATTTGATTATCATCAAAGATAAATCCATTGTTGGGCGTGGCGTAACCATATACTTCGTACGGGCTCATCATATAATAAGAGCGTTTGGAACTTATCAAGTGGTACGCCGGCTCGAACCGACCGACCCGGACATTCAAAGCATCCTGCACAAGATTACTGAAGACGATATTGGCCGATTCCAGGGTCGCCAGTTGCGACGGGTTATTGCCGCCGCCGGGTCCGGAATAATCGGCGGCTGGTTCATCGATACGGGGCGTATAGATCATCAGAAACGATATGTTCTTATGCATGACCCCCGCGGCCAGAAGATCGAAACCATAAAGATTGAAGCCGGAGGTAAAATGTTTTTCCTGCTTGTTGAGGGCAATTCCGGCCGATGTGCGAATGGAAAGCGGAGTCCCGATTTCAAAAACATTCTTCTCTCCACCCTCCTGACCGGGTATCTGATAACCGTTATTGCGGAATCTCTGACCGAAGTCGTTCAATTTCACGAACGACGTATGGCACATGTTGCAGTTGAAACCGTATTTCCGGGCGAAAGCCGGAATCGTTTGGCCGTCATGCGGCATCATGGCCACCAATACGACCAGAATGGATAGTGTGAACAAAAATCTCTTCATTTCATCCCCCCTATTCCGGCAGTTCCGATTTCGGAATCGGCTGTTCGTTGGCCACCGATGGATTAAGGCTGGTCATGGCTCTTTTGACAAAGGCCGTCAGCGCTTCCACCTCTTTCTTGGACAATCCCAGCGGGACCATCAGGGGATCGAGATTATCGTCGTCATCGCCGCCGCCGCGATTATACAGCACCATGACATCTTCCAGCGTCTTTTCGGTGCCGTTGTGCATGTACGGCGGACGGGCCGCGGCGTCGCGCACAATCGGCGTTTTGAAGGCCCCCATATCCTTGGGATTTTTCGTTATGGCATATCGTCCCTCATCCGGTTTCTGTCCGGCGGCCGGTTTTACCCCCAGGTTATGAAACCGACCGTCGCTGAAATTACTTCCCCAGTGACAGGCCGTGCAATGACCCTTGCCGTTGAAAATCTCCAGCCCCTTTTTTTCCAATGGTGTCAGGGCGCTGTTGTCGCCTCTGACATACCTGTCAAACGGAGAATCGGTGGTGACAATGGTTCGTTCATAGGCGGCAATGGCCCGGGCGACCTGATCGACCGTAATGGGCGAAGACCCGAAAACCGCCTTAAACTCCTCGACATAGCCGGGTATATCGTTGAGACTCCGGACCATGACATCGTGGGTGTTGCCCATTTCGATCGGGTTCTCGACCGGCCCCTTGGCCTGCTCTTCGAGACTGGGGGCGCGGCCGTCCCAGAATTGAAGCGGATTATAGGCGGAATTGGCCACCGGCGGTGCCCGTCGTCCCCCTTTTTGATTATCGATACCGGTGCTGGTCGGCCCGGCATCGGACCATCCCATGGCCGGATCATGACATGAGGCGCAACTGATGGTGTTGTCCTTGGAAAGCCGGGTGTCAAAATAAAGTTTCTTCCCCAGAAGAATTTTGGCGCTTGTCTGGGGGTTGTCAAGCGGGGCAATTACGGCCGGCTGATTGCCCAATCTTTCCGGACCGAGTTGATGGAAATTGATGGCTGTCACCGGCGGGGCCGGCGCGGTATTGTCAGACGCGACCACCAGGGCCGGAATAAAAATCACTAAAACTAATAGAAGAAAAAACCTCAGATACATAGAGACCTCCGGGCAAAATTGTTTCCCGTGCCATTTCCCTTTACACAAAATAAATTAGCGCAATTTTTAGCGAATTGTCAATTAATGCATATTAAATTTAAGAGTTAACCAATCGGGATTTTCGTTCATTTTGGATCGGCTGATTTCATATATTTTCTTGACATTTATTCGTTTAGCCTTAAATTATAAAAAAATGTACTACCTTGAAAAATCGCCGTCAATTCGGCCCCTATGAGGTTCCTATGTTAAAATCGTTAACCGCCAAATCCGTCTGCGCAATGTTGATATTTTTCCTCCTTATTGCCTCGGCATCGTCGCTTTTTGCCACCACGGCGACTCTGAACGACATGTCCCAGGTGTGCAATAACTGGTTGACCACTATGGTATTGCGCAATGGCTCATGGGCCGGGTCAACCGCGCCGACGATTGCTTCGGTTAAGGATATAAGGGTTAGCGATACCGTTGTGGCCCGGTATTTTGAAATCAGCCCCAACGGCTATATAATAGTCCCTGTCCTGAAAGAACTGCCCGTGGTACAGGCCTATTCCGAGGAAAATCGGATCAATTGGGATGACCCCGATGGCGTTCCCGTTATGTTAAAAGACGTCCTGGCCGACCGGGCCCGCCGCTTTGTCATGTTTTACGGCTCGCTCGATGCCGCCCAGCCGGATACCGGCGTGGCGCTTTTGGCCCGCGAACAGCGCCAGCAGTGGTATGTCTATCAGAAAGACGAGAATGAATTTAAATCTCAGATGACGGCCATGAAAATGACTCCGACGGCCGATCTGGGTCCGCTTGTAACGACGGTCTGGCACCAGAACGACCCTTATAATATGTATTGCCCGCAGGGAGACGGCGGCCGCTGCGTGGTGGGGTGCGTGGCTACAGCGGCGGCGCAGGTGATGGCCTATCATAAATGGCCCCTCCAGGGAAGCGGCGTAAGAACTTACTATTGGTCCGGCGACAACTCCTGCGGCGGGCATACTCCCGGCATGATGATTACCGGCGATTTCAATCATGCTTACGACTGGGATAATATTCGGAATACTTGCGGTTACGACTGCACGACGGCCCAGAAGGATGCCATGGCCCGTCTCTGTTCCGATGTCGGCATTGCCTACAGCATGATGTACGGCCATTGCGGCTCCGGGGCCTATCTCGATAACACCCCCTATGTCTTTTCCCATTATTTCCGTTATAATAACAATATTCTGGAACTGGAGCGATCCGGAACCAGCCTGAAAAATTGGTCCGATTCCATCAAAGCCGAGATTGAAAATAACCGTCCCATTGTCTACGGCATTTACAGCCACGCCATCGTCTGTGACGGCTGGCGGCAGGTTGATGCCATTTATCAGGTCCATATGAATTATGGCTGGGGAGGGAGCAATAATTTTTGGTACACCATTGATCAATTGTACTGTCCCTGGAGCGGTTGCTCACCGTGGGTGGAATCGATGTATACTCATATCGAGCCCGATCGGGGGGTCTATTTCACTTCCGATACGACCTGGGGAACTCTGCCGCTTCAGGTTGATTTTGCGGCCGTTACCTCTTTCCCGACCGTCGATACGTGGACCTGGTCCTTCGGCGACGGTGACTCGGCCTTCGTGGAATCGCCCACCCATGTCTATACCACTCCCGGCCGGTATGACGTAAAAGTGCAGATTCAGTCGGGCAGCGATATTCGCTCTTATACGGTCACGAAATATATTACCGCTCTGGCCGATACTTTGAAAGGCGGACGGCTCAACAGCGATCCCGGCCGGACGGTGGCCTTGACCATCTCGGCGCGCAATACTGTCCCTGTCAGCCATATTCAAATACCGATCTGTTTCAAGGGCGACATGGCGCTGACTCTTGATTCCTTTTCCACCGCCGGATGCCGAACCGATTATTTCGAACATGTATCTCAAACCATGCTTGATGAACAAAATTGTCTGACCTCCTTTTCCCTGTATAATTCAAGCGTCGGCGCCGTGGATCTGGCGGCAGGTGACGGCCCCGTATTGAAATTGTATTTCACTATTCCGGCCGGAGCGACCTCCGATCTATTTAATAATATCGGCCTGGAAGGATTCGGAACCTATGCGCCGATGTTCTACGGGCCGGTGGTCCAATTTTCTCCCAAGCATACCGATGGCCTGATCGGCATAATCTATAAATGCGGCGATGCCAACAACGACGAGACAATAAATATTCTTGATGTCAGCGCCCTTATAAATTATCTGTATCATCAGGGCTTCCCGCCCCTTCCGCTCGGACGCGGCGACGCCAACGGCAACGGAACCGTCAATATCCTCGATGTCTCGACTCTGATTTCATTCCTTTATCGCGGCGGCACGGCGCCGATTTGCCCCGTCCCTTGAGTTCCGTCAACGAAGCGAATTTGAAATCTGCGGCCCCACGGCCGCAGATTTTTTTATATCCGATATCCTTAAAAAGGCCCGACGTTTATAATTGACACCGTCGCCGGAGGTTCGTAGATTAAGAGCTTAATATGAATATGCCCAATAAATTAACCCTCTCCCGAATAATCCTTTCTCCCATTTTTATAATATTCTTTTTGATGGATAACCCGATGGCGCGCCTGACCGGATTTATTATCTACTGCTTTGCGGCCATTACCGATTTAATCGACGGTCACTATGCCCGGAAATATGGCGTCATTACCGGCTTTGGCAAGTTTATGGATCCCTTGGCCGACAAAATTCTGGTTACGAGCGCCCTGATCGCGCTGGTGGCCCTGGGGCCGGTGCGGGCCTGGATGGTGGTTTTGATTGTGGCGCGGGAGTTCTATGTAACCGGGATCCGTTCTCTGGCGGCTTATCGAGGCGCCATCATCGTGCCGTCCTATTGGGCGAAAGCCAAAACCGTGGTGCAGATGAGCACTATCACCTTTATTTTGCTGGTGGTGACGGCCGATTCCCTGATGAGTCAGTCAGCCAATCCGGCCCGGGCCCTTCTGCATTTCAATCGCCAGTTGGTTTATGATCTGGCCATGGGGGCCACTACGGCCATCACGCTCTATACCGGATTCGACTATACTTTCAAATATTATTCCATGATAAAGAACCTCCTGCGATGATAAAAAACGGCCTGATAAAATTTTTCGCCTCCGGACTCTACTCCGGCTATAGCCCCTTTATACCCGGCACCACCGGAACCATCCCGGCCTGGCTCCTGGCTTATTTCTGGCTGGGTCACAGTCAGACAACACTCTGGATTGGAGCCATTGTCTTGACCGCGGCTTCGGTCGTTCTGGCATCCCTGGCGGAACCCTTATTGGGGCACGACTCCAAGAAAATTGTTATTGATGAATGGGCCGGAATGGCAATCGCGGTCCTTCTGGTTCCTTTAAGTCTGGTAAATTACATCATTGCTTTTGTCGCTTTCAGGGGATTCGATGCGGTCAAGATTTTCCCCGCCGGCCGGGCCGAAAATCTCCCCCGCGGGTGGGGGGTGACGGCCGATGATGTCGTGGCCGGGATTCAGGCCAATATCCTGACCCAATTGATAGTCTATTTGCTCGGACGGCTGGCTTGAATGAATAAATTTTTCCCGGAGAACCTATATGGAAATTGAACTCATTAGCATCGGCGACGAAATCATATCCGGACATACTCTCGACACCAATTCCGCCTTTATTGCCGCCCGCCTGATTGAAAACGGCTTCTGGGTGAATTATAAGAGCGCCGTCGGCGATGATTTAAGGCGGATGGAAGAGGTCATTTATCAGGCCCTCAAGCGGGCCGATATCGTCATCACCACCGGCGGGCTGGGGCCGACCGATGATGACATCACCAAGCGGGCCATAGTCAAAATTTTCAGACGAAATCTGATTTTCAACGAAGATGTTCTGGAGGACCTTAAAAAAAGATATGCCGCCCGCGGTATCAAGATGCCGGCGATAAATCAAAATCAGGCCCTTCTTCCTCAGGGCGCCACCTATTTGCCAAACAAAACCGGATCGGCCGTCGGGATCGCCATTGTCGAGGACGGCAAGATTTTCGTCTCTCTTCCCGGTGTCCCCCATGAAATGGAAATCATGGTGAAGGAGGAACTGATCCCTTTTCTCCTGGCGCGGATGAAACCGGGATATGTGCGGGTCATAAAACTTCGGACAACCGGTCTCATCGAATCGGCCGTCGCCGAAAAGATTACCGGCGCCGTGAAAATCCCGGAAACCACCCATCTGGCTTATCTCCCGTGGCCGGGCGGAGTCGATTTGCGGATTGTGTCATCGGGTGAAGCCCCCGAAACAGCCGACCTTCCCGCCGAAACTCTGGCCAAACATTTGCGGGAGTTGGTCGGTAAATATATCTATGGCGAAAATGATGATACGCTCGAAGGGATGATCGGAAAATTGCTGAAAGAGCGCGGGCAGAAGTTGGCCGTCGCCGAATCATGCACCGGCGGCCTCCTGGCGGGAATGATTACCTCGGTCCCCGGTTCTTCGGCCTATTTCGACCGCGGGGTTGTCACCTATTCCAACCGGGCCAAGGTGGAACTTCTCGGCGTCCCGGAGGCAATTATCGATAAACATGGCGCGGTTTCGGCCGAGACCGCAGAGGCGATGGCGGCCGGGATAAGGGAAAGGGCCAATACCGATTTTGGTCTTTCCATCACGGGCATCGCCGGTCCCGATGGCGGTACCGAGGAAAAGCCGGTGGGGACCGTCTTTATTGCCTGCGCCGGTCCTTTGGGTGTCAAATCAAAGAAAATGAACTATGGTACTGGCCGGGAATTTATCCGCCGCCGCAGTGTCTATGCTGCGCTGGAACTGTTGCGCCGCACTATTTTGGGGATTGAATGATGCGACTCTTTATTGCTCTGCCTTTACCCCGGGAAATCGAGGAAGGTCTGGGGAAATTGATATTTGTTCTGAAACAAAAGGGGGGGCATATCAAATGGGTGGCGCCGAAAAATATTCATCTGACGGTCAAATTCCTCGGCGAGGTCGACGAAGCCGGAGTGAATGATATCAGCGCGGCGGTGGAAAAAACGGCTGCAAAATATGAGGTCATCGATGGCAACATTGAAAATATCGGGGCCTTTCCCGATCTGATTCGCCCGCGAGTAATCTGGGCTGGCATGGCCGGGGATATCCAAACGGTCGAGAGCATTGTCAAAGATATCGAAGATGCCATGGCGGCGCTGGGCTTCGCCCGCGAGGACAAGCGTTTCAAGCCGCATCTCACGCTGGGACGGGTGAAAGAAAATTACGGGCTGGGGGATCTGGTGAGTTATATCAAGTCATATCAGTTGACGCCGATGGCCTTCCGGCTCACCTCACTGGTTCTCTTCAAATCGACCCTGACACCGCGCGGCCCGATTTACGACCGCCTCCTTGAAGTCCCGCTCAAAGGATAGCCGCGATTCCTGTTATTTTCGTTTTATTTCATTTTCACTGACAGGATTTGACACCGCCCCGTTTTATGCTTAATTATGAAAAATGTGATATCGCTTCGATTGAGGAGCCATTAAATTGTGACAATAATACCGTATTTGCAATATGGGCAATAAGTTAACTTTAAATAAAGGTGAGGTTAATATGTCTAATGTCGGACTTCCTGATCGAAAAAAGGCGCTCGACAGCGCCCTGCATCAGATAGAGAAATCGTTCGGCAAAGGTTCCATAATGCGGCTGGGCGACAACGCTGTCCTGCCGATTGAAGTGATCCCGAGCGGCTCGCTTGGGCTCGATTTTGCCCTGGGCGTCGGCGGCATTCCTCGCGGCCGGGTGACCGAAATCTACGGCCCGGAGAGTTCCGGCAAAACCACGCTGGCGCTTCATTTTATCGCCGAAACCCAGAAACTGGGCGGGATTGCGGCTTTTATCGACGCCGAACATGCCCTCGATGCCAACTATGCCCGGGCGCTGGGAGTCGATGTCGATAATCTATTAATATCCCAGCCCGATACCGGCGAACAGGCCCTCGATATCACCGAAACTCTGGTTCGTTCCGGCGCGATTGATATCATTGTCATCGATTCGGTGGCGGCTTTGGTGCCGCGGGCCGAAATCGAAGGGGAGATGGGGGACCAGCATATGGGCCTTCAGGCCCGCTTGATGTCCCAGGCCCTGCGCAAACTGACCGCCGTGATTTCCAAATCGAAGACCGCCGTGATTTTCATCAATCAGATTAGAATGAAAATCGGTGTCATGTTCGGCAACCCCGAGACCACCACCGGCGGCAATGCCCTGAAATTTTATGCTTCGATCCGTCTCGATATCCGCAAAATTGCTACGATCAAAGAGCACGAAGAGGTCACCGGGAGCCGCACCCGGGTGCGGGTGGTGAAAAACAAAGTGGCGCCGCCGTTCCGCGAGACCGAGTTCGATATCACTTACGGCAAGGGGATTTCCCAGAGTGGGGAACTATTGGATCTGGCTTCGGATCATAATATTGTCGAAAAGTCCGGCGCCTGGTACAGTTTCGGCGGGGATCGTCTCGGACAGGGGCGCGAGGCCGCCAAGCATTTTCTCGAGGACAACCGCGACATATTCGACAATATCACGGTCGCTCTGCGGGAAAAACTTGGTCTTGGCTCTACTAAAGAACCGGCCAAAAGCGAAGCGTAAAGATTTTAGTTTATAAATATTTTCTGGGTGCCACCCCCAAACTTGTTTGGGGGTGAGGCATACCTGCACCGTTATTAATAGGATATTGAATATTCAGAGACAGAATTAAGAACCATTTGGAGAAATATCGCAATTCTGGGTGCCACCCCCAAACTTGCTTTGGGGGTGCATCACCTATAAGACTATGATTGATAAAACCTCGAATATAAAGCTGTGTCGTCGATTTAATATTCCATTTCAGGCTCATGAGCTCACATTTTGTTGCTTGAAGAAAAGACCGTTTTTATCGAAGGATATTGTTTGCCATTTTCTTATCGAGTCCATAATAAGGGCACAATCTTTACATCAATTTGATATCTGGGCGTACGTATTCATGCCGAACCATGTACACATTTTGATCTGGCCGAAAAGGGAAATCTATTCCATTTCAAACATAATGTTATCAATAAAGCAGTCATCCTCAAGAAAGGCCATAATCCATCTACGCAAGAAAAATCCAGACGGACTGAAATTTCTGGCGACCGGTTTTAAGGATACTCCCTATAGACTCTGGATGGATGGGGGAGGATATGACCGTAATTTTGTCTATTCAAAAGCCATCATTAGTTCAGTTCATTATATTCATAATAATCCTGTGAGACGTGGCTTAAGTGCCAGGCCGGAGGATTGGAAGTGGTCAAGTGCCATTGATTGGTCGGGATTCGGCGGTGGTCCTATTCCTATTAATAGAGATAGTTTTCCCGCTATATGAACACCCCCAAAACAAGTTTGGGGGTGGCACCCCTGAAATTATCTTCTGGTTGTCTTGGAAAAAGAAATGGCAGGTCAGAGATCTTCTTGGAGCCTGACATTATTTTACTAATAATGTCGATTGGAATTAAATATTCGCCAGCCCCGTCGGGCCCATCAGTTCGGCGAACGCCTTCAATAATTCGTAATCGTAATCGCCCTTTAGGGTAAACATCACCTTCAGTGCCGGGAACGTATCCATCGCCCCCTGATACACCCTCTGCGTGGTCATGGCGTCGAAGGTATCGACCACCGCCACGATCCGGCTGAATTCGTGCATCTCGTCGAGCCCCAGCCCGTTGGGATAGCCGGTCTTGGTGCCGCGCTCGTGGTGCTGGAGTACCGGGTAGTACGAGGCCGCCTCGATCATATCGGTCGTCGTCAGAATTTCCACCCCCCACTTGGGATGCTTCTTCATCAATTCGAATTCCATCGGCGAGAGGGCGGTCCGCTTATTTAAAATCCGCTCCGATATTTTTGATTTCCCGACATCGTGCAAAAGCGCCCCGATCCCGAGGTCGTGAAGGTACTGCTCGTCCTTGCGCCCGATCTGCTGGGCCAGGGCAATCGCAAAGGTGCAAACATTGACCGAATGGGTGAACGTGTAATAATCGAAAGAACTTATTTTGAGAAGATTATGGAATGCTTCCTGCCCCTTCAAAATGAAACTGACCTGATTTTCCACCAGTCTCTTGGAGCGCTGAATATTCTCGCCGTAGGACGGATTTTCCAGCACATCCTTCATCAGGGCCTTGGAAGTTTCATACAGGATCCCGGCTTTTTTCTCTTCCTGAATCTGCTGGTCGGTCAAAATTTTGTCCAGATTCTGCTCGATATATTTCTGATACTTGGCCTTGGCCTTGGAATTGACATAAAGCCGGGTGACCTTGTTGGCCAGAAGTTTCTCTTTGGTTTTTTCCGTGAACGGCAGATCGGCGGAGCGGTAAAGAACCATTTCGCCGCTGATCTTGATGAACAGGTCGAAACTTAGAATCGTATCGATCCGGAGCGATTCCAGATAGATCGGGAGGTATTTGGTGTCGGTACGTGCTTTTGGTATTAAAAGTGACATCGGCGCCGTTTATCCAGTTTTCTCTTTTCCTATTCTATATCGGCGGGAAAGGGGGATTTCATTATAAAAAAAAAGCCCCCGGAAGGGAGGATTTCCGGGGGCGCCTATAGGAGGGAGGAATGGGCCTGGCAGGTCAATCAGGCCCCATAATTTTTGACCATCAAAAGGACCGAATTGAGCGATTGTGTGATGTTGGTCAATACCTTGGAGTACCGCTTCAAAAGTTCGCTGTATTGCCAGCGCATCTTGAACGCCTCATCGGGAAAATCGAACAGGTCCAGAAGGGTCTTTTTGTATATTTCGTCCATATACTTGATGACATAGTAAGGATATTCCGGGGCCAGATTGTCGTTGACCTCACCCCGGGCCAGACGATCCCGATAAATCTCGATCTTCTCGAGGACGACGGTGCCGAAACACCAGGGGGTCATAATCACTCCGAAATTGGTCCCGTCGATATAAAAATTACGGGCGGTCTTCATGGTGACATCGAGAATGATCATCCGGGCCCGGTAGTATGATACGGTCTCGGCGCAGGACGAGGCGGTGGCATTCAGTTTGGATTCCAGTTCGGCCAGTTCACTCTGGCAGCGGTTATAGACTTTTTCAAGAAAAAGATAATAATCGTCGAAATAGACTTTCACGTTTTCGGAGAGGGTATTAATGTAATAGCCGCCGGAATCGTGATGGACCTTCGGTTCGGCTGTACTGCGAAGTCTTTCCAGGGTGAATCCGCGCTGAAACTTGCCATCTAACATTTGCTCTCCTTGTGTTTGCTGTTCTTCCATATCCCCTTTGAGCAAAGGATATGCCTTAACCCGATTCCTTTTGAATCTTGAGGAGAAGCGGCCGCATCCTCTCGCGGCCGGTTTTGTAAGCGATTGCGGACGTATGAATTATCGCGGTGCCGGCAGGATTCGCGGAATGTTTTGTCAATTTCAGGGATAAGGTGAATGGCATTTGGGAAGATACAATGGGGTAATATTTGTGAAGGCAAATTCACAGAAATGCAAGGCGACCTGTTCGTAATCATTCGCGGCCGTGTTCACCGGCTGAACAGCGGCCGATCCGTCCGGCCATTAACTTGGCGCTCCCCATTCAAGTACCGCTAAACCTTTGGAACCGTTTGCCGATAAAGAAAATAATTAACCAAACCAAACTTTCTGGTTTGATAATATTTACCCTGATTATTAAGGGAGGAAAGGAAATGCCATACCGGAAACGTACTACTAAAGGACGCACCGCTAAGGCCCGCAAGACCACCAGAAAGAGCACTGCTCGCAAGACCACCTGGAAGGCTGCTCCTCGGAAACGCTGGACGACCAAGAAGACAACCAGAAAGTCGACCGCGAAGAAATACTCGGCCGCTCCGACTACCCGCACCAAGAAAACCCGCTGGACGACGAAGAAGACAACCGCGAAGAAATACTCCGTTGCTCCGACCACTCGGACCAAGAAGAGCCGTTGGGCGAAATCCAAAAAACGGACCACCTGGAATTTCGAACAGCCGAAGACAAGGAAAGCATACGGCAAGAGAAACTCCCGCCGCTATTCAGCTACCCCTCGGAAGACCACCTATCGCCGCAAAAGATGGTAGTCTAACCGATTGATTGGTATTGATTTGAGCCCGGGCGCCAGGATGGAGGCCGGGCTTTTTTTATCATATTTTTTAAAATTTTATTGTTGACAACATTTCCTTTCTTCCGTATAAATCTCGACAACAAAGGACTACCTGTTGTTTTCGGCATGGATATATCTGTGTCGTTGTTTTTTTATGTGAATTTTATTGGAGTGAATAAAAAAGTAAATCGCTAATTCAAGAAGAGAAAGCTCTCTCGTGACTCAGGGAAGGAGGTCGAAAAACAATCCAAAATAATCAGTCATTATTTTAAGATTGCTGATTGTTAAACTAACCTTTCGAACTTTTAAAGAGGATCACAATGAAACGTTTGATAATTCTTAGTATCGCAATTTTTCTTCTGGCGTTTACGGGCAGTTTCGCCACGATGACCAGAGTCCTGACCATGGGCGACGCCAACGGTATCGTCCACGACGAAGCCAACATCTGGTTTTTCCCCCAGACTCTCTATGACTATCCCGATATCGTGGTGGGCGAATTCTATGAGAGCTACTACGGCGAATATAATAATAGTGAATTCACGGACTTCGGAGTTCACTATAAATTCGGGGAAAAGAAGCCTTTTGTTCTCGGTCTCTATTTCACCAAGAATCAGCCGTATGAAATTCCCGGCGGTCCGGTGGATTGGAACTTTGACGTCATGCCCAACAATCGCATGGATCTGTTCTATTCCAGAATGATCGGCAACCACAAGTTCGGTTTCCACCTCAATTACATCCACGGGAACACCAAGTATGAAACCGACAGCACCACGAATTGGCCGAATTTGGATAAAAGGAAAGAAGGCATAAATAACTATGCTTTTGAATTTGGTCTAACCCCGAATAACGGAAAATTGGACCTTGCCGCCGGAATCAGTTTCCTGTCCTGGACTCAGCAGGATCGCTGGGGCAAAGATGAAAGCAAGCCCGACGGCAATCTCAACGTTAATTTCCTCGCCCGTTATTTTCATGAAGTCAATCAGAAGATTACCTGGGTGCCATATGCCGGTCTGATGTACGAAAAAGTCGGTGCCAAATATTTCTTGGATAGTGAAGCGGGACCCTTTACTGACACTATTTACGCCAAATACAGCGTCAAATACACGACCGCCGTGATAGGTGTCGGCCTTAATTATTCCCCTGCCGCCGGAGTTTTGGCCATAGGCGATGTGGGCATCATGTTCGACAATTCGCATTACCTGTCTACCCCGGTTCTGGATACGACCCAACGGATTACCGAACAGAAATATGACTATACCACCATCCCGTATTTCCGCGTCGGTATAGATGCCACCGTGCTGAAATGGGTTGATCTCCGCGCCGGTGCCACGTCGTACTGGGAAAATTACAAAAACCAGACCGATTACACCCGCCACAATCCTTATACCACCAAGTATAAGCAAAGCTATGTATATAACGAAACCTATCTCGGCGCCGGTCTTCACTGGGGTAATTTCTTTGCCGATCTCTATGTCGATCCTATGCTGATCACCGATGGCCCTTATTTCCTGTCGGGCAATAGCACCGATTGGTCCTATCAGGTTTCTCTCAAGTATAAGATGTTCTAAAATTCCACTTGGATGACCTCTATGAAACTCCCCCCCCCACTGAAGCGGGGGGAGTTTTTTTATCTATTTTATAGGTCTCAGTCAATTAAAAGCTTTTACTTCCGATCGTAAATTCTTATCATTGCCGGATGATTCGGCCCCAAAATAAGATTATGAAATCCCTATTCCTGATTATGGCGGTGCTGATATTTGAGGCGGCACCTTCGATGGCGCAAAATGGAGCCGACATTCTCGGAATGGTGCTCGACTCGATCGGCTTTACTCGGGCCGATCTGGGATACCGCCCGACTGGATATTGGAACCGATTCCCTCTCGATATTCCTTATAAATTGACATCCTTCGACGCCCTCTTTTCGGAGCCGTTGAAATTATACGATTACAGCAAGACCATGGCCAACGCCGTCGAGCGCTACCTGGACCCGAAATTCCTCGATACAACTTCGGTTTCGCTCTATAATTTGACTTATTCCCTTGGTGTCGACCGCAAATTGGGCGGTTTCCGCAACTATTCGGCCAATCTGATTCCGGTCACCGATTCTATTCACCCTCTGGATAGGGCCATGGAACGATTGTTTCTTCTGGCCGGCGAACAACCGTCGTATTATGCTTTCGGAAGTAAATCGGACTGGCCGGAATATCATACCAAAGTGAAAGAACTCACATCCAAAATATCGGCCCCCGCCGAGAGAATACTGGCGCAGGCGATAATCAATATCACCGATATAATCCGCTGGCGCAACCTCGCCTTCCGCAACTGCCCCCCGCAGGCGATGCAAGCCGTGTTCAACCTGCGCGATCTGGCTTCGACTCAGGGCGACGGCACCGTCTATCACCCCGAACTCGATGATATCGCCCGCACCATCGACTGGCCCTCGCTCCATTATGCCGCTCTCAAGGCGGCGGCCCTGGTCGAACTGACCGCCGACTCGCTCGCCCATTATGGCGGCATCCCCGAAAACGTATCTTTTGATTTGCTCACCCCCTTTGGCAGAATTCTCCTATTTGCCAAGGGATATTATATCGCTCCCGATATACGCCAATCTACATTGACAGACCGTAACCACGGTTTTCGGGATTGCCATAATACTCTGCTCGTTATCGATTTGGGAAACAGCATGCAGTTTTCCGGCGCCTGCGGGGCCACTTCCAGTCTTGCCAATCCCGTATCCTTGTTTATTGATCTCGGCGGTGATGATATTTATTCCCCTCCTAACCTGAATACTCTCTCTCAGGGTGCCGGACTGCTGGGCATCGGGATCCTCTATGATTGCGCCGGCAAGGATCAATATTGGGGAGATGATTTCAGTCAGGGTAGCGGTCTGTTCGGCGTCGGCATCCTTGCGGATTTGAGCGGTGACGACAAATACGGTGCCAAATTATCTTCACAAGGATGCGGCTATTTCGGCATCGGCCTTTGCCTTGACGGTGCCGGCGATGACAACTATTATCTTTATGGCGACGGGCAGGGGTTCGGCAGTGTCGGTGGCGGTGTCGGTGTCCTGGCCGACTATTCGGGCAACGATTTCTATAAAGCCGAGCCCTATGCCAAAGTCTTTAACCGTGGTGACTATCACTCCAACATGGTGATCAACGGCAACGGCGCTCAGGGGGTCGGGTTTGGTCGGCGCGGCGACGGCACCGATGGGCACGCCTGGGCGGGAGGATTGGGGGCGATTATCGATATTTCGGGCAATGACCACTATCTTTCCGGAAACTGGTCGCTGGGATGCGCCTACTGGTTTGCCACCGGGATCGCCTACGACGGTTCCGGCGATGATTTTTATGAATCGTGCTATTTCACGCAAGGATCCGGAGCACACTACTGCAATGGCATATTAATCGACGAAGGGGGTAACGACAGGCACGAGTTATTCGAGACCGCGGGTGCGGCCCTGGGATTCGGCTGGGATTTTACCAACGCCTTTCTTATCAATATCGGCGGTAATGATTCCTACAAAGCCAAGATGATTTCAATGGGATTGGCCCAAATCCGTTCCAATGCTTTTCTGATCGATATCGGCGGGGATGATACCTATCGCCTGGGAGGAAATACACCGGGCCTGGGCGAAGCCACTCCGCGTGATGATTACGGCAAACCGTCCAAATTGACTCCGTACCATACATACTGTAATTCCCTCGGGGCATTTATCGATATCGGCGGCAATGACAAATATTTCTCCTTCACCGATTCTTCCGAGACCGACCATCCGCGGGCCGGCAACGGCCGCCTCTGGTACGCTCCCGCCAATGGAGATTCGACATACGGAAACAACAATTTCGGGGTCGGCGTTGATATAGAAAACGGCGTCATTCCGGAGCTGGAAAAGTGGAAATAGCGACTTTACTTTGATATGAACTCTCCGGAGACTATCCCGACTTTGGCCTGGGTTCCTTTTGCCCTGTTGCTTCTTTTAATCGCCGTGATGCCTCTGGCCTTTCCCAAATTCTGGGAAAGAAATCGCAATAAGGCCGTCATAACGGCTGTCGTCACTCTTCCCATCCTTGTTTTTCTCGTGCTGAATATTCGCCATGAATTATTGCTCTCAATCCGGGATTATCTTTCATTCATAATTCTCCTCGGTTCTCTTTATATCATCTCCGGCGGAATTCTGCTTACCGGCGATCTGAAAGCCACCCCGGCCGTCAACACCGCCTTTTTGACCATCGGAGCGATCCTGGCCAATTTTATCGGGACTACCGGCGCCAGCATGCTTCTGATTCGCCCCCTTTTACGGACCAACAGCGAGCGGAAACATACCGGCCACATACCGGTCTTTTTCATATTCATTGTCTCCAATATCGGCGGCGCCCTGACCCCTTTAGGCGACCCGCCCCTGTTTCTCGGCTATCTCAAAGGGGTTCCGTTTCTCTGGACTTTGGGGCTTTTTCCCATCTGGCTTTTTACCCTGATTGTGATAACCCTGGTATTTTTTATTTGGGATAGCCGCAGTTACCGAAAGGAAAGCCCTCTCGATATTCGGCGGGATATTGTCCGCGCCACCCCCCTCGGTATCTCCGGCAAGATAAATATTTTGTTTCTTCTCGGGGTGGTTCTGGCCGTGGCCCTTCAGACCCCCGCTCCGTACCGTGAAATAATCATGATTATGATGGCAGTCTTATCGATGATTTCCGGCGGCCGAAAGGTGCGCCGTCAAAATCATTTCACGTTCGGCCCGATTGCCGAGGTCGCCATCCTTTTTGCCGGAATTTTTATTACGATGGTGCCGCTCTTGATTCTTCTCCGCAGTCAGGGGGCGGAATTCGGTCTTTCCCGGCCTTGGCAATTTTTCTGGTGCACCGGAGGGCTCAGTTCGTTTCTGGACAACACCCCCACCTACGTGACCCTGTTCTCGCTGGCGGAAGGGGTGACTAAAGCGACCGCCGGTTCAAGCGGGGCGGTGGTGGCCGGAGTGAGCGCCGATTTGCTTCGCGCCATCAGTTGCGGAGCGGTTTTTATGGGTGCAAATACCTACATCGGCAACGGCCCCAATTTTATGGTGAAGGCCATCGCCGAAGAGCAGAAGGTCAGGGTGCCTCATTTCTTCGGATTTATGGGGTATTCGCTTTTGATTCTGATGCCGATTTTTCTCTTGGTGACGGTTGTCTTCTTCCGATGAGTCGGGCCGGAGGAATCAATCGTCCTCTTTCTTCGATTTTCTTTCCCGTACCATGGAATACTTGAGCGCCGGAGGCGTCACCAGGGTCGTAATAATCACCATAATGACGACCGCCGAAAAGGCCCCGGCCGAAACGACCGGGATACCGCCGATCGCCAGTTTGGCCCCGATCCCCGCGAAAATTAGACCGACTTCGCCCCGCGGAATCATTCCCAATCCGACCGCCAGACGGTTGGTCTGTTTGTCCCATATCGCCAGAGAACAGGCCTGCTTGCCGATTATCGCCGCCACGGTTATGATGCCCGCGAAAAATAAAATATCGACATTGGCAAACGTCCGCAGGTCGACCATCATCCCCATTTTTACGAAAAATATCGGCGTCAAAAATGTCCCGATCGGGGCGACCGATTCCTCGATATAATGCTCGCCGCGGTCGGTGAAGGTCCGATAGTGCAATTTATCCAGAATCAAACCGGCCGCGAAAGCGCCGACAATCGCGGCCAGACCGATTTCCTCGGCCAGAAATGCCAAAAGGAAGCAAACCAGAAGGGCCGTTGTCAGGAGTATTCCCGATCCCCGGAGTCGGGAAGTGACGGTAAATACGCGGGGTATTACATAGTTGCCAATTAAAAGCGCCCCTGTAATAAAGCCGAGGGCTTTCCCCAGGATAATCAAAATGTCGACAAGACCGGTCCCGCCGCCTCCCATATTGGCCGAATCGATTATGCCGACCACCACCGCCAGAATTATTAGACCCAGAATATCATCGATTACCGCCGCCCCCAGAATAATTTTCGATTCCCTCGCCTGTAACCGTCCGATATCCTTCAGAACCCGGGCCGTGATTCCGACCGAGGTCGCGGTCAGCGTCGCCCCGATGAAAATATGGACATAAATTGAGGCCTCCGGCATGAATAAAGAACTGACCCCCCAGCCGAGAAAGAAAGGGGCGATTATGCCGAACAGGGCCACCAGCGTCGAGGTCACGCCGACTTTACGCATTTCATTAACCGATGTCTCCAGCCCGACTTCGAACAGAAGAATTATTACGCCCAATTCCGCCAGGACTTCGATGGTCTTGTCGCTTTTAAGGGGTTCAATGAAAGTGACGCCCAGAAGATATAGATTGCCGATGATGATACCGAAAATCAATTCGCCCAGGACCGCCGGCTGACGGAGTCTTTCCATGAAGTGTCCGCCCAATTTCGCCACCAGGAGGATTATAATCAGGCCCCAGAGGATAAGAGGCAATTCTTTGGTTTCTTCCGGTCCGCCGGCGGCCATAAGATCGGCCGGCAGAACAATCAGGAGAAAGAACGCCGCGACCAAAAATTTTATATATTTCGTGTTATTGAAGTGCGTCATTTTAAGTTCCGATTTGCCTCCTGCCAACTTACGGCAAGTTAACTATTTGAATCCGCTCAGGCAAGCCGATTATGCTGCCGGTGAGAACCGGGATTCCCGGAAAAATCCTTGCGAAAAAGAGGACGGCAATGTATCCTATCTATTCATTTGCCCCCGGAACGATTCGGAGAGCGGATAGTATAACTGATTGAAATTAAAAGAGGAACCCGAGTTTATGCGAAAATTTAAGTCCCTACTTGCGGGTCTGCTGACAGCATCATTACTGGTGATATTCGTTGCGGCCTGCAGCAAGAGTAACAAAGAAGTCCTGGCCGAGGTGGGTAACGACAAAATCACCACCCAGGACCTTTCCGATATATTCGACCGCAGCCGCGCTTCGTTCGCATCATATCAGGATGAACTCAATAACCGCCGCGCCATTCTCGATAGTCTTATCATTCAGAGGCTTTTGGTGCAGGAAGCCTATAAGAAGCATATTGATGCCTCCGAAGAAGTCAATCGGATTGTCCTGGCCTCCACCGACCGCTTTCTGCTCGATATCCTGTATCAGAGGGAAATTCTGGATAAGATAAAAGTAAGCGACGCCGACATTAAAGATTTTTACGATAAACTGGAAAATAAGGTCCGGGCCTCGCACATTTTGGTGCAGAGCGAAGATACCGCCAATATGATCATGGATAGTCTCAAGGCCGGGTCCAGTTTTGAAAATATGGCCGTCAAATACTCGGTCGACCGGACCGCCAAGACCAATCAGGGGGATCTCGGATATTTCGTCTGGGGACAGATGGATCCCAGTTTCCAGGAGCAGGTTTTTAAACTCAATCCGGGCGAGATGTCCACGCCGTTCAAGACCCGTTTTGGCTGGCATATCGTCAAAATGACCGACCGCGCCCCGAACGAGTTGCGCCAGAGTCTGGAAAGAATGGAACCGGATATCCGGCGCACGTTAACCGCCATGAAAACGCAGGAACTGATTCAGCAGTATACGCAGACGCTTCAAGACAAATTCCCGGTAAAAATCGACACCGCCACCTGTCAGTACCTGATTCATCGGCGCAACGGTCTTTACCCGCCCCAGGTTCTGGCCACCCTGCCTCAGAACGATTTCGATCTCTCCCAGTTGGATCGGGATGAGAAAGAACTGGTGCTGGCGACCTGGGATGGCGGACAGATGACCCTGGGACAGTACCTGACCCGGATCCGGGAATTACGGGGGGTGCAGAAGCCGAATTTCGATAACTATCAGGGTTTAAGCGAATTCATTTTCCAATTGAACCTGCAGAATATTCTGGCCGCCGAGGCCCGCCGCTCCGGGCTGGAACAGGATGCGGAATACAAGCGGAAGGTCAAGCAGTTCAAAGAACTGGCCATGGCCGATATCATGCAGAATGATTCCTTGCCGGTTCCGCCGGTCCCCGATGAAGGCCAACTGCGGCAATATTACGATCAGCACCCGGAGGAATTTTCGGTTCCGGCCATGATCCACGTGTATGAAATCATGTTCCCGACGCAGTCGGAGGCGGAAAGTTACAAAACGAAAATTAACAGCCTCGCCCGTTTCAAGGAAGTGGCTTCGACCATGACTGAACGTCCGGGCAAACGGACATCGGGCGGCGATTTGGGCTTTATCGAACAGGGATATTATCCTGAGATTTACCGGGCCGCCTCTCAGGCCGAAAGCGACCAGATCGTGGGACCGATCGCGGTCTCGGGAAAGTATTCGCTCATATATGTCGCCGAGAAGAAGCCGTCGGAAGCCAGAGATTTCCTGACCGTCAAGAAGGAAATTCAGGACAAGATGGAAAGGGAGCTGAAGCAGAAGTCTTTCAGTGACTGGGTGGATCAGCAGAAGAAAGACATCTCGGTCAAGATATTCGAAAACAACCTGCGCGCCACGATCGATCCGTCGAAGTACAGTGACGCCGATTCGACCCGAGGGTAATCGTGACCAAATCAGCCATGGCCGTCACGCGCGGCCTCCTGATATTATTCGGAGCGACAGTCCTTTTTTCGGCGGCTTTTGCCGCGATGGAACCTCTGGATCGAATTGTCGCCATTGTCGGCAATGATCCTATCTTGAGTTCCGAACTGGCCGCTCAGATTCAGATGGCGGCCATCCAGAGGAATATCCGTCCCCAAAACCAGCAGGAAGTGGAGAAACTGCAAAAGGAAGTGCTCGACCAGATGATATCGGAAAAATTGTTTCTGGCCGAGGCCAAAAAGGATACCTCGATCAAAACCACTCCGGATGAAGTTGATAAGGCTCTGGAGGACCATATCCGGACCATCTCCTCCCAATTCCCTTCGGAAGATCAATTCCTGGCGGAACTGTCCAAAGAAGGCCTCAATCTGAGGACCTTCAAGAAACGGCTTCGCCCCGAAGTCGAAAATGAACTTTTGAAACAGAAATTGATTTCCAAAAAATTGGCCGATATTTCGATTTCGCGGCAGGAAGTGATGGAGTTTTATAATAAGTACAAAGATTCCATCCCCGACCAGCCCGAGGCGGTGCGGCTGGCCCATATCCTGATAACTTTCCAGCCGTCGAAAAAAACCGAGGATTCGGTCAAGGCCCTGGCCGAATCGGTGCGCAAGAACGCCGCCGCCGGAGCCGATTTCGCAACGTTGGCGGCGACCTATTCCTCCGGCCAGAACGGTATCAACGGCGGCGATCTCGGATTCATCTCCCGTGATGATGCCGTCCCGGAATTTTCCCGCGCCGCTTTCAACCTGGCGCCGGGTCAGATTTCCGGCGTGGTGCGGACTCAGTTCGGATATCATATCATCAAGTGCGAAGAAGTCGCCGGGGATAAGGCCCATCTCCGCCAGATTCTTTTCGAGGTTCTCCCGACCGCGGCCGATTCCCAACTGACCTATCATCTGGTCGATTCACTCAAGAATGAAATTGTGAAAGGGGCCGATTTCCGGGAAATCGCCAAAGTCTATTCGGCCGACGATGACACCCGCAAGCAGGGGGGAGAACTGGGCTGGTTCGCGGTCTCCGACCTGCCGGCGGAATTTCAGGCCGCGCTGGACAGCATGAAAAACATCGGCGACATCTACGGCCCGGTAAAATCCCAGTACGGCCTGCACATCTTGAAATTGCTGGAACATCAGGATGCCCGCAAATTTTCATTCGACAGCGACTATGACCGGGTCAAAGAAATGGCCCGCAACGCCAAAACCGGGGAATATGTCAATAAATGGGTGGCGGAGGCCAAAGAAAGAACCTATGTGGAAGTCCGGCCTCTCGGTCCGGCCAAATAAATTCGCATAAGAGGGATATGAGGCTCGATGATTTTCTCTCTACGGTCGGCCTGATAAAGCGCCGCACCGTGGCCAAAGAGATGGCTCTGGGCGGGCTGATAAAAATCAACAACAATCGCGCCAAGCCGGCCCATGATGTCAAAGTAGGGGATATTATTTCTATCTCCGGCTCCCATCCGGTCACAGTGGAAATCACCGCCGTTCCGACCGGAAATGTCAGCAAGGAAGCCCGTAGCAGTTATTTTAAAATTGTTTAGAACGACGCTCTATTTTGATTGAATTCTTTATGGGAAAAAGCCCCCGCCTCGCCGCCGATATCATCATCGAATTCCCCGATCATGAAATCGTCCTGATTAAAAGGGGCGTCGAACCGTTCAAAGGAGATTGGGCCATACCCGGCGGAGGCGTCGAAATAGGCGAGACCGTCGAGCAGGCGGCAGTCCGCGAAGCCAAAGAAGAAACCGGGCTCGATATAAAATTAACCGGTCTGGTCGGCGTCTATTCCGACCCGGGCCGCGACCCCCGCGGTCATACCGTATCCATCGTCTATCATGCCATCCCCGTCGGCGGTAACATGAACGCCGACACCGATGCCGCCGAGGTCATCAAAACCGCAGACTTATTCAAGAATCCACTGGCTTTCGATCATAAGAATATTCTTGAAGACTGGCTGAAAAGGGTATCGCACAAATAAGAAAAGCCGGATTCATCCGATTCCGGCTTCTTTGTCTGTTTGAAAATAATTTGCTGCAATGATCGGCTTATTTCTTTGATGGACTCTCGCTTTTCTCCGCCATCTGGAAAATGATTTTGTATGACACCCAGACCGCGATCGGTTTGCCGTCCTTGATGGCCGGTTTCCATTCGCACTGACGCGCCGCGTTCAGGGCGGCCTTATCGAGCATCGCGCTTCCCGAGGATTTTGAAATACGGGCGTCTCTGATTTGGCCTTTACTGTCAACCAGGACATTGACATAGACCCCACCCTCAACTCCGGTTTCTTTTGCCGAATCCGGGTATATCGGCTGGGCCATTTTTATCATCACCGGTGTAGAATCAACCGGAATGAATTCATCGAACGCAGGAAGTTTCTCTGGTTCGGTTTCAGAAGGAACCGTCTGCGCCAATTCCGTCACCGCGGACACCGGCTCGACCGGCGCCGATTCATCAATCGCCGGTATTTCAGCCGGTTCACTCTGCGGCGGTTCCGGCTGGGCCGATATAATATCCGGCTCAACCGCCCGCAACTGCATTGCGGCCATCGGAACTATCAGCAGGGCGGCCGCTGCGATAAGGATTACATGAGATAATTTACGCATCCCCGTCACTCTTTTCTGTCTGCCAAGAATTGACATAATTCTTTCCTCCAATTGTGATTGGCGCGCCATACCGGTGCCATGATTGATGACCAGCGGACCCCGCTTGACAATGCGCGCCAGCATGACCAGCCGCTCCGCATATATCGATTCCTCGGCCCCGGCGCAGAGAACAAAATCATCGCAGGTCTTATCCGATTCCATAATCATTTTTTTCCGCACTGCCCAGACCAGTGGATTGAACCAATAGAGGGCCAGCGCCAGTGTACTTATATGAAGCCATAAAAGATCGCGGCGGCGAATATGCGCCAGTTCATGCACGAGGACCATCCGCAGAGCGCCTTCCGGCCACTCCTGAAGGCCCTCCGGCAGGACAATGACCGGGCGCACGGTTCCGAATGCGAAAGGGATGGTAGCGGATGATGACCCGACCAGCCGAACCTGCTTTTTTATCCCGATCTCGCTCGATATTTTTTCTTTCAGTTCATTCAAAATTGTACTCTCAACCGGCCGCGCCTTCTTTATTATTTTTCGCGTCAGCGCGTAGCCGAATATCGCCCGGCCGATGATTATAAAAACGCCCAGAAGCCAGATCCCGATCACCCCGCTCTCCCACGATAGAAACGGCGGTCGCGGCTGGACGGCCTGATTTGCGACTTCATGGTTTCCTTGCGAGGATGATGTCACCGGCTGAGGCGAAGCTGCCGGCGCGGCAATGGCGATATAGATTGAGGGTGTAATCAATGAAAATATCGGAATCAGCAGTATCGCCGCGAGAGCCAGACGAAAAACAACACTTCTGCCGGCGGCCGGCATTTTGTACATCAGAACCCCCGCTAGGCACGCCGCCGACATAATTATGCCGGATTTGATAATGGTCATAATAACGAACCCGGTGGTTCCGGAGCCAATCAGATTTCCTTTCAAAATTGCGATTAATTCACTCATGGGCCCCCTCTTTCCGGCGCCTTTCGCGGATTATTTCTTCCAGTTTTTCCAGTTCCCGGTCGGTCAGTTCCGTCGCCGAAATATCAATCAGAGTCGTCACCACCCCCTCCACCGAGCCGTCAAAATAGGTCTGGACGATATTGCTCAGCGCCGAGTGACGGGCCTTCTCGCGGCTGACCGTCGGAAGATAAACATAGGTTTTTCCCCGTTTCTCGAATTTTACAAATCCCTTTTTGACAAGTATCCCCAGAAGGGCCCGAACCGAGGAATAACTCGGCGGATCGGAAAGTCCTTCCTGGACCTGCGCCACGGTGGCCTCGCCGATCCGGTAAATTATCTCGATTATCTGCCTTTCCCGCCGGCTCAGCCGCTCGAAAAGCTTTTTCTTCATAAATTCTCCCTCACCCCATCGACGATTAAATTTTGAATTCGTTTCATTTAATCTGCTAATAATTTAGCAGATAATCTTATCCTGTCAAGAAAATAATGCTAAATATTTAGCATTTGAATAATTTTGTCTGTGTTTTAGGAGAATCCACCCGGCAAATAAATTGGAATTTTCCGAACGCCGGAGAAAAGAAAAAGATCAACTAATCCGGTGTCAATTAGATGATAGATGCCTAATAATCTTAATATCTTACAAAATTAAATTCCGCGAATCCAACCGTAACGGCATCCCCGTCAGGCGATTCTATCCAAATTCTTGCATAACGCGGCCGCCACCAGATTCTATCCTGGTCCGCGTATGTCGTATCTATTGCCCGATAATCTCCCAGGGGGATCAAAAATGTCCGCCAGCCGTTAAAATTCTCGCCGGGCAGAAGAAAAGGCGAATCGGGATCACTTCGTGAAAGATCAATTTTGTATGACAAGTAGTTGTTAATTCTTTCTATCATGCCGCTGTTGTTCAAATCCTCACCGTCCGGTCTGACGTTGCCGTTAGCATCCATCAGATTGCCCTCGGTGCCGTTTATATGCGAATAATCATCAACATTATCATAAGACCAGTCGTCCCCGTTGGGATCGGGATTAAGGACAGGATCATAGCCGGGCTCATTGGTGTCCGGAAACATGTCTAATCCGATATCCTCGCCCGGGTCATAAATATGGTTGCGGTAGCCGCCCCGCAGAATATCTTCTTCGTCATCAAATATATTCCTATTCATATCTTCGGATAGATATCCGAAATCAAGATGGACAATCCCCTGATCCCCCTTTATTCTCAGTTCCAATTCTTCGGCAATCATTATCGTCGCGATCTCATCGTCCTCCAAATAGCACATTATCCCGCCCCAGGATATGGTCGGATCGCTAATTTCGAATTCCGGGGCAACCTCACCCAGTCGCCGGTCAACCTTCGAGGGCGTGAAATTCAGCCATAGTGCCCTTGTCTTTGATTGTGTCTGGTCCTGAGAGTCTTCCCAGATACTGTCGGTAGGAATAAGATTGTAGGGATTGTACCAGATTAAATAGCCCCGTTTATGAGTCGTATCGATTACAGCCGGGAAGGATGAATATGTCCAGTTACTCCTCAGGAGCCACCTATTGACAGTCTCCGGTGTTTGAGGTTTCGCCGGGTTATCTTTCCCGCATCCGGATATGAATAAAAGTACCGCAATGATTGAGAGCACTAAAAGAGACAAAATTTGCCTGATCATAACGTCCTCCAGAAGACATTTGTATATACATTCTCTAATATATGATGGAAGAGGCGAATTGTCTAATCGTTTCGGCTGATCGTCGCTACGCGGTCCGCTCCGGTGGAAATTAAGCCGATTTTGACCCCGAGACTATTCTCAATAAATCCAAGGTAACTTCTCGCCTTCTCCGGCAACTTTTCATATGAGGTCAGCCCCGAAGTCGGAACCAGCCACCCGTCAAATTCGCGGTAAATCGGCTTTACCCGGCTCAAATCGGAGATATCCAGGGGAACTTCATCCAGATGAGCGCCATCCATCTCGTATCCGACACAAACCTTAATTTTATCGAATTTGTCCAGGACATCCAATTTGGTTATTGCCAATTTTTCGACCCCGTTAGTCCGGCAGGCATACTTGAGGGCCACTAAATCGAGCCAGCCGGTCCGGCGCGGCCGCCCGGTGGTGGCGCCAAACTCTCCGCCATTTTCCCGCAAAGCCATTCCGGTCGTGTCCGAAAGTTCGGTCGGGAATGGTCCTGCCCCGACTCTGGTGGTATAAGCCTTGACCACTCCGACCACTTCATCGATCATTTTGGGGCCGATTCCCAGACCGGTCAAGGCCCCGCCGACCGTGGTATTCGACGAAGTCGCATAGGGGTAGGTCCCCAGATCGACATCCAGCATAACCCCTTGAGCCCCCTCAAAGAGAATCGCCTTGCCCGCTTTTTGATCCCCGGCAAGGCGCAACGAGATATCGGTAATAAGTGTTTTCAGGCGCGGCGCCAATACCATTAAGTCATTGAATATCTTATTAATATCAGATTCCTCACAGTTCTTGTCTGCAAAATATTCGCTCTTGATGAGCGGTTGAAGCGCCAGTTTCTCCTTCAATCTCTCAGGTGAGAAGAGGTCCGCGAGCCGTATCCCGCACCGCTCAATCTTGTCCCGATACGCCGGCCCGATACCCCTTAAGGTGGTCCCGATACCGCCGTCGGAGCGACGTTTTTCATCGATCTTATCCATCAATTTGTGATAGGGAAGAACCAGGTTAGCGGCTGGCGAGATATAGAGCCGACCCGCGGTCTCGATCCCTTCTCTTTGCAAGGCATCTAATTCATCAATCAGGCAGTTCGGATCCAGCACCACCCCGTTCCCGATATAGCAGATTTTACCCGGATGAAGTATCCCGGAGGGTATCAGATGAAGCACAAATTTCCTGCCGCCGGTTATAATCGTATGCCCGGCATTGGATCCACCCTGAAATCTAACCACCACATCGGCCTTTTCGGCCAGCAGGTCTACCACTTTCCCTTTCCCTTCATCACCCCATTGGCATCCTATTACAATGATGTTCTTGCCCATTATTCACTCCCCCGAACCGCTTGTCCGGTTCTATATTTATCCACAATATTATCAACCCATTTCCATATCTCGGTTCGACCCATTTTGGTTTGCGACGAGAACGGTATCAGCGCCACCGCCCGGTACGCCTTCTTCATCTCTTTTATCTTCTCAGTCAGCGCGCCCCGCCCCAGTTTGTCGGCCTTTGTCAGTACTATTATATACTCCAGGGATTTGTTCTCCAGCCAATCCAGAAGCATCATATCCTCTTCATTGGGATCTCGCCGGCAATCGAGTAAAAACACGAATCCTCTCAGGTTATCCACAGCATTTAAATACTTATCCACAGTTTTCCCCCAGTTTTGTCGCACCTTTTCCGGTGCTTTCGCGTAACCGTAACCGGGCAAATCTACAAAATAATACCTATCATTAATCAGGAAGTAGTTCAAACTCTGGGTCCGTCCGGGGACCTTTGAAGTTCTTGCCAGTTTTTTTTGTCCAACCAGAGAATTCAGAAGGGTCGATTTCCCGACATTCGACCTCCCCCCAAAAGCGATTTGAGGCCGGGAATCGGATGGAATCTTCCGGACATCATTAAATGAGCCGATAAATTCCGTTCTCAGAGATTTCATTGGCGTATTTTTAGAACCATCGGAGTATATATTTTTTTGAATCCGTTGTGAAGCCTTATTTTTTCTTTTTTCCGGCTCTGGACGGCTTTGCCGCCGGCCGGAAACCGGAGTCGAAGACGATCTTTATGGCATCATCTATTTTCTTAACCGCCAACAAGTTAATGCCTTCAATGAGTTCCTTGGGAAGATCCGGAAGATCCTTCTTGTTGCGGAACGGATAAATCACATCCTTTATCCCATTCCGCCGGGCGGCGAGAAGTTTTTCGTTCAAACCGCCAATAGGCAGAATATCGCCGCTTAAGGTCACTTCGCCGGTCAGCGCCAGCGTGGAGCGGATTGGCGTCTTGGTCAGGGCCGAGACAATCGCCACCAGGATCGTGATTCCGGCCGATGGCCCGTCTTTCGGTACTGCCCCCTCCGGGGCATGAACATGAATCTCCATTTTGTCATAGAAATCCGGCTCCAGACCGAATCGCACAGCATGGCTCCTGATATAAGAAAGCCCGGCCGAAACCGATTCCTGCATCACCGTGCCGATTTTTCCGGTCAGCGTCAGTTTCGACTGCCCTTTCATGAGAGTGACTTCGATCGGAAGCACCTCGCCTCCGAATTCGGTCCAGGCCAGGCCGACCGCATATCCCGGTCCGGGATGGGGATTGATATCGGTCGAGACGTACGGCGCCACACCCAGCATTTGGGAGATTTGTTTTTCGCCGATCTGAAACGATTTCTTTTTTGAACCTTCGGCCAATTGCTGGGTGATTTTTCTCATGATGGCGGCCAGTTGACGTTCCGCTTCGCGGACCCCGGCCTCTCTCGTATAGAATCGCAGAAGTTGTTTCAAAGCCGCTACGGTGAAATCCAGAGCATATTTCTCCAGCCCCAGCTCTTTCTGAAGTTTCGGAATAAGATACCCCTCAATAATTCCGATTTTTTCATGCTCCAGATAGCCGGGGAGACGAATTATCTCCATCCGGTCCAGAAGCGCCGGCGGAATACCGGAAAGGGAATTGGCCGTCGTTATAAAAAGCACCTGCGACAGATCGAAATCGAGTTCCAGATAATTATCTGAGAAGGCGATATTCTGCTCCGGATCGAGTACCTCCAGAAGCGCCGCCGCCGGATCGCCCCGGAAATCGATGCCGATTTTATCGACTTCGTCCAGCAAAAAGACCGGATTGGCCGAACCGGCCTTCTTTATCGATTGGATTATCCGGCCGGGGAGAGAGCCGATATAGGTCCGGCGATGGCCCCGTATTTCGGCTTCATCATGAATCCCGCCCAGAGACATCCGGACAAACTTTCTGTCCAGCGCCCGGGCGATCGATTTGCCTATCGATGTCTTTCCCACCCCGGGAGGCCCGACCAGGCACAAGATCGGCCCTTTGACCTTTTGTGCGATTTTCAGGACCGCCAGATGCTCCAAAATTCTTTTCTTCGGTTTTTCCAGCCCGTAATGATCTTTGTCCAGAATATCTTTGACTTCCCTGAAATTGCTCCGGTCGGTCGTGTATTTGCCCCACGGCAGGGCGACAATCCACTCGATATAACTCCGTATGACGGCCGATTCCGCCGAATAAGGGTGCATTTTGGACAGGCGCTTTATCTCTTCGTTGGCCCGTTCCTTGACTTCCTTCGGGGCCTTCAAACCTTCCAGTTTCTTTATTAGGTCATCGACCTCGTTGCCGAGTTCATCGGCCTGACCCAGTTCCTCTTTGATCGCCTTCAACTGCTCCTGGAGATAAAATTCGCGCTGGTTCTGGGCCATGGAGTCGCGCACCGAATTATCAATCTTCTGTTCAATTTTGAGAATCTCGATTTCCGAACGGAGAATATCCGAAATCATCACCATCTGCTCTTTGACCGCTTCTATCTGCAGTATCTGCTGTTTGGTCTCCAGTTTTATGAGAATATGGGCGGCGACCGTATCGGCCAGACGCTGGGAATCATCGATATTGGAAATCGAGAGAAGCACCTCTTCCGGTATCCGCCGGTTGAGACGGACATATTCCGAAAATAACTCGACCACACTGCGGCTAAAGGCCTCGGTTTCGCGATCTTTCACCTGATCCGGGGTGATAATTTGCAGCCGGGCGGTATAAAACGAACCGGTGCGATGCATCGTCTTGACCTTCGCCCGGATAAGACCTTCCACCAGAACCTTGATAGTCCCGTTGGGGAGTTTCATTACCTGCAGAATGCGGGCCACCACCCCGACCTGATAAAGATCCTTCTGGTCGGGGACATCGATTTCCGGCGATTTCTGGGCGCAGAGGAACATCTGCTTATCCAGCACCATCGCTTCCTGCAGGGCCGAAATGGTCGATTGCCGCCCCACCAGAAGCGGATAAATCATATGAGGAAAAATTACCACATCACGAAGCGGCAAAACCGGCAGTCGTGATTTTATATCAACTTTCTCTTCGCCAAACTCTAATTTCATCTTTTCCATCCGTGCTCAACTTTCCCAATATCGCCCGAAAATACCAATTTACTACATTTCCCCCGTCAGGGCAAGTGGTACGCCAAAATACGCCTCTGGACGCGATCAGACTGTCAATCTTTGTTTCGAGATTAATAATATTGGGGCCATGGGTTTGACCCCTTCGATATTCAGGAGATTTTAATGATGCACCGGTTCGGTGGCCGTCTCTCGAAAACGTTTCTGAAGATTGCGCTTTTCGACATATATCTTTTCGAGCGAAAAATACAGTTCCGCCAACTTCTCGTTCGCTTCGGTCAGAATATCGAGAATGTCGCCGATGTCGAGATCGAGATATTCGGCTAATTTTATTGATTCCAGAATCGATTCCTTACGGATTCGATTGACCGCCTCACTACTTAATTTCAGTGCCCCGCACGCGCTCTGGACAAATTCTATATTCTTTTCAATATCGGGGGCATAATTTTCAAATGGCCCGATTGTCAGCCGATCCGCCAGGGCGACAATATTATTCAGGGCGCTCTCCTCCGCTATAATGTCGGCCGCCAGTTTATGGTGATTTTCCACGACAAAGGTCAGATTCGACGGTAATTTCCAGGCGGAGGTCATCGCCGAACCGACCTCGCCATGAGTCAATCCGAAAATACTCCGCTCTGCCGACTCGATCCCTTCTTTATCGGTTCCCATCTTCGGCACCACCTCGAGATACTCCTCACGGTAGTAAAGCAGCATCAGGATGATGCCGAGATCATGAATGATTCCCGCCACAAAGGCTTCTTCCGGTTCCTTGTAACCGATTTCTTCCGCGATCGCCCGGGCGTTGCTGGCCGTTTCAATAAGGTGCCGCCATATCCTCTTGATATTACATTTTTTGAAAAACTCGCCGTCGGTGACCATCCCGAATACGGAACTGCTCAGCGTAAGGACCTTAATGCTGTTTATCCCCATGATAATGACCGCTTCCGAGACTTTGGTCACCTTCCGCTTCCGCCCGAATTGGGCGGAGTTGACCATACGCAGAACCCGGGTGGTCAGGGAAACATCACGGGAAATCGTATCGGCAATCTCATCGGCGGCCGAATTGGGATTATTTATGACTTTGAGAACCGCCGCCAGGGTTTGGGGAAGACTCCCGACTTCGGTCACTTTTTCCACGATATTTTTCGGGCAGGGAGAATTCATCAATATTCCTTTCCTGTCAAATTAGTAGTAGTAGTATCGGAAAATGGCCGGTTTGGATTAGGGGAAAAGGCGAATAATGGAATTTAATATCGGCGTACGATAAAAATATCCAACTTAGCCCACCACTTTGAGTTTGGCGAACTTGGCCATGACTTTCTTGAGCCCCACGCCGGTAAAATAGATCTCGAGACGAAGATTCTCGCCGGAACCCTCCGCTTTCATAACCTTACCGCGCCCGAAGGTCGGGTGGGCCACGATTCTTCCCGGACGGATGGCCTCTTCGTCTTCATATTCATAATGCGGCCCGCCGTCTTCCTTATGGGCTTCGGCCTTCCCCAAGCCACCTTGGTCAATAGCCGCTGTTCCATTTCGCCCATAGCGGCGGGTGTCCATCACTTCTACCAGCGCCGGCGGGAGTTCTTTCAAGAATCGCGATGGAATCGAACTCCCTTCGCCGAAACGGTTCCTCTCATCGGCCATCGAGAGATACAGATGCTTCCGGGCGCGCGTCGCCCCGACATAAAAGAGCCGCCGTTCCTCTTCCAGTTCCTTCGGCTGTTCAATCGCCCGGCCGAGAGGGAACAACCCTTCCTCGAGGCCGACCAGGAATACGGTATCGAATTCCAGTCCTTTGGCCGAATGAAGCGTCATCAGGGTCAATTTATCTTCGGTTTCCTTGAAATTGTCGATATCGGTGTAGAGTGAAATTTCGGCCAGGAAATTTTCCAGATTCGGCTCCGGGCTGGCCGCCACAAATTCCCGCGCCGCCGCCACGAACTCCTCGATATTCTCCACCCGGCTCTCTCCCGTCAGAGGGTCTTCCTCAAGAAGATGATTGACCAGATTCAGTTCATCGATTAACTGCTGGGTCAGATCGGCGATATTCAAGGTCTCTTTTTTTACTCTGAACGCCTGCATCATTTCGACAAACTTCGCTATGGTCTTATTGGCCCGCGAGGTCAATTCGGGAATCGCCCCGGCCTCGGCGCCGACTTCATACAATGATTTCCCCGTCGCCTGTGCGAGCGCGAATAATTTTTCGATGGAACTATCACCCAATCCTCGCCGGGGATAATTTATGATTCTCTGGAATGAAATATCGTCTTTCGGATTGGCCAGAAGTTTCAAATAGGCCACCAGGTCCTTGATTTCCTTTCGCTGGTAAAATGAAACCCCTCCGATTATCTGATACGGCACGATTCGTCGCCTCAGAACATCTTCAAAAGCGCGCGATTGTGCGTTCGTGCGGTACAATATGACCGTTTCCTTCAGGGGACATTCGGCCAGGCGCCTCTGAATTTCATCGATGACGGTATTGCTTTCATCGAGCGCCGTTCCCGTAATCAGAAGTCTCAACCGGTCACCACTCTCCGCTTCGGTCCAGAGCGTTTTCCCCTTGCGGTCGATATTATTGGCGATAACCGCCGAGGCCGCCTCGAGAATATTCTGCGTCGAGCGGTAATTCTGCTCCATCTTTATTATGCGGGCGCCGGGGAAATCATGCTCGAAATTAAGGATATTGGTGATATCGGCGCCGCGCCAGCCGTAAATCGACTGATCCTCGTCGCCCACCACGCAGATATTCATATGCGGTCCCACCAGGTGACGCAGGAGCCGGTACTGACTGTGATTGGTATCCTGATACTCATCGACCAGGATATATTTGAACCGCTCCTGATACTTGGCGCGGACCGGTTCGCTTCCTTCCAGAAGTTGCACCGCCCGGTAAATCAAGTCATCGAAATCCATCGCCTGGCATTCTTTCAGCCGCCGTTCGTACATAGTATAGACTTGCGCCGTTCTCGTGTCGAAATAGCCGGAGGCCTTCGCGGCGTACGTTTCAGCATCGATCATCTTATTTTTCAGCCCCGATATTTTTCTTCGGAGCGATGCCGGCGTGAACTGGTTGCGGGAGAGCCCCACCTGATCCACGCAGTTGCGGACCATCGCCAGGGCGTCGTCCTCATCGAAAATGACATAATTTTTGGAGTAGCCGATCTGCTCGGCTTCCTGGCGAAGGAGACGGGCGCAGAAAGAATGAAAAGTGGCCACCGTCAGAGAAAATATATTCTGCCCCAGAAGAGCGTTGATTCTATCTTTCATTTCCCCGGCGGCCTTGTTCGTGAATGTCACTGCCAGAAGATTCTGCGGCGCGGCCAATCTCTGTCCCAGAATATAGGCCACCCGGCGCGTCAGGACCCGGGTTTTGCCCGAACCGGCCCCGGCGATAATGAGAAGGGGCCCCTCGGTCGTCGTGACCGCCTCCTTCTGGACCGGGTTGAGATCTTTTAAAATATATTCCATGCTCATAATGTCAGAGGGAAAGGAATATACATATAATATCCGGTTTGGCAATCATGAATACGCCCGCCTTGAAATATTCCCGAAAAAACTATATCATAAGGCAATATGACGCATAAGAATATTTTGGTTGCTGCTATTCTGGTCCTGTTGGCGGCCGCTTTTGTTGTCCACGCGGTGTCGCTTTCGTTTACGCAGGATGACGCTTTTATCTCTTATCGTTATGTGAAAAATTTCCTCGATGGCAAAGGGCTGGTTTTCAATCCGGGGGAGAGAGTCGAGGGTTACACCAATTTCCTTTTTGTCATTTTGATGACACTCTTCGGAAAACTGGGCCTCGATTATATTCTATTCTCCAAAATTGTCGGAATTGTTTCCGGTCTTTTTCTTATCGGGTTGTCCTATTTTTGGGGACGGCAAACAGAATTAGGAGAATTCGGGGCTCTATCAGTGCCTCTTCTTTTGGCCGCGAATGGCGTTTTTGCCTATTGGTCGATTTCCGGCCTGGAAACCGTTCTTTTCTCGGCCTTGATATTCTCCGGTCTATATCTGGCCGCCCGGAATAATATCCTGTTCATACCGCTGCTTGCCCTGGCCACATTGACCCGCCCCGAAGGGGGACTCGTTTTCCTTTTGATTCTGGCCTATTACCTGGCGGCGAGAATCAACACTTTGAAGAAAGTCTCGTTCTATTTATTCATCTACGCCATGCTCATTGCGCCGCAGGTTCTCTTTCGCCTCTTTTATTATCATGACATACTGCCCAACCCGTTCTACGCCAAAACCGGGCTTTCCCTCGAATATCTTACCGCCGGCGTCAAATACGGCGCGCTGTTCTCTAAAGAGTATGGCTTCTATGGCCTGATCCTCATTGTTCCGATAACGGCTTTCAAACTGCTTTCACATGAAATGCGCCTTCTGTTTTCAGTCAATATCATCTATATCGCCTATATTATCATTGTCGGGGGCGACGTCCTTCATGAGCATCGTTTTTTTGTCCCGATACTGGCGTCACTGTATTTGGTCTTCGCATATTCGACAGTCGTACTTCTCAAGCGGCTATTCCATAGGAGAACCCGGCTAGTGGGGATTTCGTTTGCCGTGGTTCTATCCCTGGGGGCGGTTGCCACCTTCATCCTGCCTTGGTCCCGGCTCATGGCCACCCGGGAAGCCGAGATTGCCCTTATAAATAAAATGCGAACTGCCGCCGAAATTCTGAATCGTGAAATCGATTGGCCCTATTCTCTCGCCACCACAACCATCGGCGCCGTCAGTTATTATAGCCATGCGAAAATCATTGATATGCTCGGCCTGACCGATCGCACCATCGCCAAGAGCCCCCAAACCGAAATCCCCGGCATCGAGTCAACCTGGAAAGAACGCCAGTATAATATCCCTTATCTGATGAAACTTCAGCCCGATTTTATTTTATTTTCCACTTCGCTCAAGCCCTCGGCCCCCGCCGAACGGGCCCTGTTTCTGTCATCAAAATTCCGCGAAGCCTATTACCCTGTCCTCATGACCAAACCGCGCTTGCATATTTATAAACTCAAGGCCGGATTTTTCGGCGACGACCGCTACGAAACCGATCCCCGTTTCGTGAACCTCTATGTCGATGCCATCAATCAGTACTTGAGTCAGAATTTCGATTCCGCGATTGTGCTGGCGCAGGAATCGGAACAACTGGCGCCGAATGACTTCTACATGGTTTTCAATTTCATGGGTGAAGTGCGGATGGCTCAGGGAAGACCGGGGGATGCGAAGGATATTTTGCTGAAGGCCTTCGCCCTATCGAAAGGGTATTCGGTTCAGGCGGCCCTGATGCTGGCGCAGATTTATCAGGGGGAAGGGGATCTTCAAAAGGCGGCGTATTACAGCAAAAGCGCCGAGATCGCCAACCGCTTCAAATAAAAAGGCGATCCGCCTTTGTCGGCGGACCGCCGCATATCTCTTTTCTATCGTTATAGCCGAAAAGATAATATCATTTGAAGGTCTTTATGGCATCATCGATCGAATCGTGTGATTCGAAAATGGTCATGAGCCGGGTAATTGTCAGCAAAGACTGAATGGTCTTAGTTACACCGGTTAATTTCAGTTCGCCGCCCTTGTTTTTCATCGTCGTCAGGGCTGAAATAAGCATTCCCAGTCCGACCGAACTCATCCACTCCACTCCGGAAAGATCGATAATCACCTTTTTCTTGCCGGCATCGACATATTCATGCAGTTTGCCGTAGAAAATGGTGGCGTCCGGCCCCCCCATGACTTTACCTTCGAGTTTGATAATGACTACATCATTCTTGATTTCGTCGACAATTTTCATCTTATATCTCCCTGTCTATTAATAACTTTCTATCTTATTACCGGATAACCGAATTGATACCCGCATCCATCAATACCGCCCAATTTTACCAGTTTATACGCCAAAAAGCAAGGATAAAAGTAAAAAGGTTTCGCCCTCATCAATTTCTAAGTTTATCTCGCCCGGCATCGGCGGCGGTTTTTCCGACCAAATAAAACCGCCCCGAAATTCCGATTTTCGGGGCGGAAATTAATCGATGGGGCGAATTTAAATCATTGGCAATTGAGGCCCGGTCCGGAACGGTAGAGGAAATTAATCAAATAACTGACATCGAGTATATTCACATTCCCGTCCCCGTTGACATTGGCGGCGATCATCGATACCGGCGCCGGCCCGCCTTTATACAGAAAAGTAATAATATAAGAGACATCAAGAATATTGACCGCTCCATTGCCGTTGACATCACCGCAGGTATAATCGCAAACATCCCCGATACCGTTATGATTGGCGTCCAGTTGATCCGGATTATATACCTCGGGACAATTATCACAGGCATCCCCGAGACCGTCGGCGTCGGCATCGGTCTGCTCGGGATTGCTCAAGCCGGAGCAGTTGTCGCTGTTATTCGGCACCCCGTCGCCGTCGAGATCGTATATCACGTAGGCGTATAGTTTATCACCGACCATAGAGTCAACCCGCACCGTAATGCCGGTCGGGCCGAAATAGCCCTCACTGCTGGGAACAGTCGCCGGTCCGAAAGTCTCCTGGCCGGGAACATCATTGGAAAATAGCGCTCCCTTTCTGGTTTCATAGGGATACCACCACTGCGCCGAATCGCTCAGGTTCCCCCCGGCGTTATAATACCTGTTCCGCGCTGGATCGTATCCGGCATCCTCGACCGCCACCGTATAATGGGGATACATCGGCCAGCCGTAATTGATTCGGTGGAAATTGGCCCCCAGGGAATCATGCACATGGGTAATCAAGAGCCCCCGGTCCAGGGGATCACACCCATACTTCAAAAGGGGCCAGAAATAGACGCTGAAATCGGAATCGAATTTATCGTATTGCGCGGCCGATTGCGGATTGCGGTACTCCAGCAGGAAATACTCTCCCCGGGCCGGATTTATCGGCAGTTTGAATAAGGAACTATCCGGAGTGGTTTCGATATTATGTATGACCAGATTTTCGTATTTTCCTTCATCGAGCGTGACAGGGGTGATCCATCCGGCCTGCATTTTGTTCCATCCGCAAATATGCGACGGATTCACCGATTTGATGGAAAATATGCCGTAGCCGCCGTATCCCATCAGGCACCAGTCCACAAAGGGGTGGTCGTTGGCGTCATTCGGCGTGAAATAAGTGGTCGTGTCGAGTTTGGCGTCATAGTCATATAGATCGGGAAGGCCGACATTATGAGTCATCTCATGCGCGAAAACGCGAATACTGTTCAAGGAGTCCTCGCCCGTGAAAAGTCTCGGATTAAGCGAATCGTGAAGGGGCCTCAGTTCCGGCGACGTGTTCCAGCTCGGCACCATCTTGCCGTCGAATGGACCCGGTCCGCCGTGCGGACCATACGACACCGCGTACGACCAGATATCATAAGTATCGTGAGAATCTTCCTGCCCGAGGCCGGCCCGGACAAAGACTACGGCATCGACATCACCGTCATTATTGCCGTCGTATTGTGAGAAATCGATAAAGGGATCGAGATCATACAAAAGGTTTTCAAAATCGTAATAACTGGAGTACATACCGGCGTTATACCAGTCTATGACATTCCCCACCACTGTCAGTTTGCCATACGAGGCTTCGTTCAGATAATCGGCCACCGAGCCGCCGGGATAGACATTGCGTGAAAAGAGCATACTGTCGATGGTGGCGAGGGAATTGGTGCCGCGGCGGTCGAACCATTCGACCATAATGGCCAGCACTTTCAGGGTGTCGGCGTTATAGCGGTAGGTGGCAATGGCGACACTGTCTTCATGGGTGAGTCGGGAAATAGGAATCTTCCCGAAGGTCCGGCTCATAAATTCATCCGGGACATCGGACACGATCCCTCGGGACAGGTCTATGCCCAGAGCGTTCGCTCCGATCAGGATGCTAAAAACGACAAAGATGATAACAATTAGCCGATTTTTCATCAATAGTCTCCTCTTCCGGCGGTGTAAAGTGGTCGGTACAAAGCATAATATAAGCCGCGGCGACGAATAAGCAACGATTATTTTATCCATGATATGCTGTTAACGGCTCGATCGGTGCTTTTGCCGCCGTATTATTCCCTACAAATGCCGCCGCAAATTCCAAACATAGACTTAATAACTCCGTAATTAGTTTCATAAACGACGATTTACTTCTTGGTGAAGATTTAAATTTAACCGCTTAAATCCTTCAATTGCAGAGGAGAGCATGGCTACAAGACCATCCGCTACCGCTCGGGACTCAGGGACTCTGGATCAAAAGGCGATTTCCTCGTTCAAAAGCAGTATTCGGGGAGAGATCCTTATCCGCGGAGACGCCGGCTATGAAAAGGCCCGTAAGGTTTTTAACGGCATGATCGACCGTTTTCCGGCCGTCATCGCCCGATGTGTCAATGTCGCCGACGTCATGGCGTCGGTTAATTTCGCCCGGGAACATGATCTGGCCCTTTCGGTCCGGGGCGGGGGACATAATGTCACCGGTTTCGCCACCAATGACGGCGGGCTGGTGATCGATTTGTCCCCGATGAAAGGGATCCGAATCGATCCCGATGAACAAGTGGCCTATATCGAAGGGGGATGCACCTGGGGCGATGTCGACCACGCCACGCATGCTTTCGGTCTGGCCACGGCCGGGGGAATTATTTCCACCACCGGGGTCGGCGGTCTGACTCTGGGCGGCGGGGTCGGGCATTTGACCCGCCGCTGCGGCCTTTCCATCGATAACCTCATTTCTGCCGATGTTGTCACGGCTGACGGCCATCTGGTCCGGGCCGGCGCCAAGGAAAACAGCGATTTATACTGGGCCCTTCGCGGCGGCGGCGGCAATTTCGGCGTCATCACCAGTTTCGAATTTCGCCTCCATCCGGTCGGAACCGTTTTAGCCGGCCCGATCTTGTATCCTCTTGAGAAAGGACGCGAAGCCCTCAAATTTTACCGGGATTTCATGAATAATGCTCCCGATAATATTAATGCCTTTTTTGCCTATTTGATAGTCCCCCCGGGCGATCCGTTCCCGGCCAATCTCCAAAACAAAACTGTTTGCGCCGTCGTGGTCTGCTGCAGCGGCGATCTGGAAAAGGCCGAAAAAACCATCAAACCGCTCCGTCAATTCGGCCCGCCCCTTCTCGATATGGTTGGAGCCTTGCCGTTCCCGGCGGTCCAAAGCATGTTTGACGGTCTGGTGCCGTCGGGTCTGCAAAACTACTGGAAGGCCGATTTCGTCAACGATCTTACCGACGATATCATCGACGCCCATGTCAAGTACGGGCCGGGTATTCCCACTTTCAACTCCGCCTTGCATATCTATCCGGTGAGCGGCGCCGCCAACCGGGTCGGCAAAGGGGAGACCGCTTACAATTACCGCGATGCCAAGTACGTTCATGTCATCGCCGCCATGTATCCCAATCCCTCCGATACGGAAAAAAACATGAAATGGGTACGGGATTATTGGGAGAGTCTGCATCCGCACTCTTCGGGCGGGGCCTATGTCAATTTTATGATGGATGAGGGCGAGGATCGGATTGCCGCCACCTATCGCGACAACTTCTCCCGCCTGGCACTGATTAAGCGCAAATACGATCCCGATAACCTGTTCCGCATGAATCAGAATATCAAACCGGCTAAGTAGTATCTTGCCTGAAGATTGAATATCGGAATTTGTACATCGATACATTGACTCATGATAAAAGACCGGATGGCCTATCCGGTCTTTTACTTTGAGACGATTCGTATCCTTTTACGAAATTCTCGGATTCTTTCATAAATAACTAAGTCCTTGATTTCAAACACCCTCTCTCTCCGGCAGAAAATTCATTCGTAAAAATTTACGAATACGATTTTGGCAAAAATTCCGGAATCATCCCGAATAAATTTCTAAGCTATTATCCCATATGATGTTAATGATGACATATTATCGGCGGAATTTCCCCGGCATCGGGCTTGCTACTTAATATGTCTGGATGATGGAACTCTATTAAAGTTCTCGATCGCTCTGAATGCTGACTCACCTGTCCCTGCATACAGGTGCCATCTTCTTTTCTCGTTCTCGTGGCTGGAAGCCCGCTTCGGAGGGGGAAGCGGGCTTCCAAGTTTATAGACGAATCGTCCCCCAAAAATCTCCATAAATTTTATTATTGCCCTTTATTTTTTCAGAAAACCGTATAGATTAAAAAATACCTTTAAAAAACGGCAGGGGAATCTAATGCGCGCGCTCGACAATTTGGTCGTGGTGATTACCGGCGCCAGTCAGGGCATTGGGGCCGCTATTGCCCGTAACTTTGCATTACACAATGCTCGGGTGGTTGTCACCGGACGTAATCGGGCCCGGCTCGCCGAAAATGTCGCGCCATACAATATTCCCAGAAGCCGCTATTTGATTATCGCCGGCGATTTGACACATCCCGGCACCGTAAAGAAAATTGTCTCTGCGGCCGTCAAAAAATTCGGGCGGATCGATATTTTTGTCAATAACGCCGGTGTCGGGATACATAAGCCGGTCGAAGAGACGACGGTCGCCGAATACGATACCATCATGGATACCAACCTTAAAGCGATCTTCCTGAGTTTCCGGGAACTGATCCCCTTATTCCGCCGGCAGGGCGGCGGGCAAATAATCAATATTTCATCCGGCGCGGCCCGCATTGGCTCCCCCGGCCTGGCGGTCTATGCCGCCTCCAAGGCGGCTGTCAATGTTCTCTCCGAATCGGCCGCCGGGGAGGTCCGCAATCAGAGCATCAAGATATCGGTTTTGTCGCCGGCTTCGACCGACACCAAATTGATGTCTCAAATGTCGAAACAATCCCGCTCGCCGTCGAAGGCCTCGCTGAAACTGACTGTCGATGAAGTCGCCGAAGCGGTGATATACCTGGCCCGTCAGAACAGCAACGCCTGGACATCGATGGCCGATATCCGGCCCCTGCTTATCAACAGATGAGGATCTATCGATAATAATGCCAAAGATTATTGACCTGAAGAAAGACTGCAAGCGCCTCTATAGCCCGTCGGCAAAAACCGCCTCGATCGTGCAGGTGCCGAAGATGAATTTTCTGATGATCGACGGCAAAGGGGACCCCAATAAATCCAAAGATTTTCAGGACGCGATCGAGTCGCTCTTCAGTCTTTCCTATACCATCAAATTCAATTTGAAAAAAAGCGGCGGATATGATTATCGCGTTATGCCGCTCGAAGGCTTATGGTGGGTCGAGGGGCGGACCGATAAATTCCGGATGGAAAATAAGAAAAATTGGAAATGGACCCTGATGATTATGCAGCCGGAATTTGTCTCGGCAAAAAAAGTCGATGAAGCCCGCGGGCAACTCGAGGCCAAAAAGGCGCCCGCCCGGCTTTCCATGGTCCGCTTCGAGAATCTGGCCGAAGGAAACGCGGCCCAGATAATGCATGTCGGCCCGTTTTCCCGAGAAACGGCGACCGTGAGCAAATTGCACCAATTTATCGAGGCATCTGGGTACAATATTCGGGGGAAACACCACGAAATCTATTTGAGCGATTTTCGCCGGGTGGCCCCGGAACGAATGAAAACCGTCATTCGTCAACCTTTGAAGTGAAAGCGGGAAAAACTGATGAGCACGAGTGATTTCTGCATGCATTATGTTTGTACCCATGACGAGGCCCGGAAATTGATTAACAGCCATGCCCGCTTCTGGGTCAGTAACTGCGGTTGCCGCGAGAGCCGCGGCTACTGCCACCGCTCCCGAATCGATCTCTGTCTGATGTTCCGCGATGATATCGAGCCGACCGGCTTCGGATTTCACGAAATCTCTTATGTCGATGTGGAACGGATTTTCGACGAAGCCGGGGAAAAGCATCTGGTGACCCGCCCCTTTCGCGACATGAATGATCCGGCGCGGGTCGACGGCATTTGTTTTTGCTGCGACGATTGCTGCGGTTATTTTCTGAATCCGGTCGAAGAATGCGACAAAGGGCCCCTCATCGAGGAAACCGTCATGGAGGACTGTACCCATTGTGCGGTTTGCACCGAGGTCTGCTATTTCGGCGCCCGCAAAATGGCCGGGGGAAAACTTCTTCTCGACCGGGAAAAATGTTACGGGTGCGGGCTCTGCGTCGATATCTGCCCCGAAAACTGCATCACGATGATCCGCCGGCTATAGGAGTGTCATGCCGGGCCTAAATCTGGTCGCCGATATAAACCCCCTCGACCCTTCCCGACTTTCCCGATCATATCAGGACCTGAAATTCCGGGAAAAATTCGTTCTCGACCACTATCATTCCTCGGAAAAAATATCCATCGGATTTCTCGGATATAAAGGGTACCCGTCGCAATCCTTCGAAGACAATAACGTTCTGGTGCTCCTCGAGGGATTTATTTATAATAAATCAGACTGGGAAATAGATTCCGCGCTGCATCGCTTGGTCGACGCTTTTCCGGTCAAAGAGAAATTCCCTTCCGCCATAGCCGGCTTCATGGATGATTGCGATGGCGACTACCTGGCATTGATCTATTTCAAAGCCGGAGGCGAATTTGCGATATTCAACGACCGCTGGGGGCGACTCCCGACCTTTTACAGTCTCACCCCGGCCCGGCTGACCCTGTCGCGCGATATGAAATTTCTCCTGTCGTGGGCGGACACGATTTCTTTCAACCCGATTGCCCTGGCCGAATTCCTGTCCTTCGAGTACAATCTGGGCGAGAAAACCATATTTAAAGGGATCAAACGACTTTCCCCGGCCACTTTGCTTCAGGGGAAGATTGAAAGTAAGGGCATTACTTGTGAGTTCCAGAAAATTCACCCGATCGATTTCACCACTACGGCTGAAATCATCGCAAGAAAGGCGGCGGTGGCGGAGTGTGTCACTCTCTTTCGTGAATCGCTTCAAAGCCGGGTCCGGCGCTGCGACGAAAAAGGCCTCACCATAGTTACCGACCTGAGCGGTGGTTTCGATACCCGCGCCGTTCTGGCCGGAATGGCCACCACCGGCACTGATTTTATCCCCGCCACTGATATATTGTTCACCGGCGATGAATCCAAAATCGCAAAACGACTGGCCGAGATTTACGGAAAAGAGTTGAGAATTTTCAGAGCCGCGCATCCTTTCGATAATTTTGGAGCCATGAAAGAAATTACCTATCTGACCGATGGATTCGTCAACTGTCAGACCGCCTCTGCCTGCTATTGGGACGATATCGAGCGGGAAAAAAATCTGAAGGGGCTTGCGGTTCGTTTCATGGGTTTCGGCGGTGAATTTATCCGTCACCCGTACCGTCCCATGTCCGGCTGTGAAAATTTGGCGGAAATGATCGATAACGACGCCTACACTAATTTTATTCCTCTGGCCTCGTCGGCTACCCTTCTCGGCCTGGATCGCGGTGCCTTGACCCGCGATATTCATGAGGAAATCGCTCTTTATCCGGAGAAGAAAATTTCAGACAAAGTCAAACATCTCTATTTCGAATATTACAACGGACTCGTCAATGCCGGGGAAAACCGCCATCGTTTCTTTGCCTGGACCATCCCGCCTCTCAGGGGGAAGTCTCTTTTCGAATTCGAGATGACCCAACTCCATCCCTCAATGATTGATTATTCCTTCTTCATCGATTTTCTTATGGCTCTTGATCCCCGTCTTCTGGAAATTTCGCTTTACGGGCAGAGCGTCCGCCTGAATAAAACCGTCAGCAGGAATAAGTATCTGGCCAAGCAGGGATTAAGAGATATGCTTCGCACCAATCGCCTTGTCTATCGCGGTCAGAAGAAGACACGTCGTTCGCTCGGCCGATTCCGCTCTGTGAACAAAGACTATGAAAATTTAATAGCCGAAATATCATTGACCTTTCGGCACAGCCGCACCGTCGCCGGTCTGTTTGATTCCGCGGTTTTGAATAAATATCTGGCCTCGAAGCCGCCGGAACCGGAATTGTATCAAATCCTTACCGTCTGCCACTACCTGGCCGAATTGGAAAGGCGTTTCCCGGAGAAGATTTCCTATTAATTGTTCCGGTTGCCCCGTAAATATTCGTTTATTATATTTGAAAATAGCATTCTGATTTGGGGAAAGGATGGTTTTATGGCCGGACTTATTTGCTGGAACTGCGGTATGGCGACCGGTATTGAAGGGAAAGTGATGCGCTCCGACGCCTGTCCGCAGTGTCAGTCCGATTTGCGGTGTTGCCGGGGATGCCGCCATTTCGACCCGATGTCCCATTGGCAGTGCCGCGAGTCGATTGATGCCCCCATTCCTATGAAAGATAAGGCCAATTTCTGCGACTTTTTCCAGGCCCGGCTGGCCGTTCATTCTCATGACAAGAAAATGACCCCGCTCGATTCGAAAGAGGATAAAAAGAAAAGATTTGACGATTTGTTCAAGGACTGACCGAATCGAATATAAATGAAAAAGGCGGCCTGTTTCTCGGTCCGCCTTTCATTATTTCGGGAATGTCATCTATTGTATCTTAATTCCCCCAACCGGTGTCCGGGATTGGAATTTCTCCGCGAACCACTCGACCGTTTTTTTCAGGCCGGATTCGAAATCGACTTTGACCCTATACCCTAAATCCTCCTCCGCCCGTTTGATATCGGCGAAGGAATGAAGAATATCACCGCGCCGCGGCGCTTGATACGACGGTTCGATATCGACCCCCATGATTTCCTGAAGCGATTTTATCAGTTGGTTCAGGGTATACTGCCCCCCGGCGGCGATATTATAGAATTTCCCCGCCGCTTTCGGCGCCGTGGTCGCCAGGATGTTGGCCTCGACGGCGTTAGCGATAAAAGTGAAATCGCGCGACTGCTCGCCGTCGCCATAAACGACCGGCTTCTTTCCCGCCAGAAAAGCATTGATAAATTTGGGGATGACCGCCGCATATTCCGAGCCGGGATCCTGACGAGGCCCGAAAATATTAAAATACCGCAGGGCCACCGTCTCCAGACCGTACAATTCATAAAAGACCTTGCAGTACTTCTCGTCGGCCAGTTTGGTCACCGCGTACGGCGACAGCGGATCGGTGAACATGCTCTCATGCTTGGGAAGTTGCGGCGTGTCGCCGTAAACCGACGACGATGACGCCATCACCACCCGTTTCACTTTGGCCTGCTTGGCCGCTTCGAGGATATTGAGCGTGCCGTCGATATTGACACTGTTGGAAGTCAGCGGATTTTTAACCGAACGGGGCACCGACGGCAGAGCCGCCTGGTGAAGAATATAATCGACCCCGTCAACCGCCTCCCGGACCGTCCAGAAGTCGCGGATGTCCCCTTCCATCAATTCGATTTTGTCGTTTATATCGGTAATATTTATTTTGCGGCCGGTGGAGAAGTTATCGAGAACTCGCACATTATCGCCCCGGCGAAGTAATTCATGGGCGATATTGCTCCCGATAAACCCGCCCCCGCCCGTTATGAGATATTTCATAGATATTCCCCGGTTGTTACTCTTTTAAATTAATATCGGCTTGATTGCTGAATTATACGTCGGTTATGGCAAAAAAAGTTGGGGCTTTTTTTCAAAGAGCCGATCGGCCCTCTCCCAGTCGTCGGGCCGTCCGATATCAAGCCACCGGCCGCCAAAATCGAAAACCGCCGGATTTTCATCGACTTTTATCAATTTATGAACAATATCCGGAAAATCAAAGCGCCGATCCGGAATATATTTCAATACCTCGCGCCGAAAAGCATATATCCCCATCGATACCGAATATCCCAAAACCGGCTTTTCTCGATAATCGATAATCTTTCTATTTTTCTCCACCACCACGCCGAAATCGACCTTTACCGTCCGTTTGAAAACCGCCACTGTCGCCATCCGTCCCAATTTGAAATGAGATTCGATGAATTTCTTAAACGGCAGATCGGTCAGCAAATCGCCGTTCAATACCAGAAAATCGGAGTCGAGCCCTCTGATTTTTTTGAGCGGACCGGCCGTTCCCAGCGGTTTTTCTTCATAGGCGTATCTTACTTTCAACCCGAACTGGCGGCCGTCGCCGATTATCATTCTTATCATTTCCGCCTGATACCCTACCGCCAGGATCACTTCTTTAATCCCGGCCGCCGACAACTGACGGAGCAAAACTTCCACTATCGGAAGTCCCCCCACCGGCCAGAGCGGTTTGGGGAGGACCTTGGTGTACGGCAATAATCTTCGCCCTTCCCCTCCGGCCAGAATCACCGCCTGCGTAATCTTCCGTGAGCGGCTCACAACTGGTAATCCTCTTTTTTGTACATCCCGATATTCTTCTGGAAAAAAGCCACCGTCTTTTCCAGTCCCATTTTAAGATTATGCCCGGGACGGTAGCCGAATAGTTTGCGCGCCAGCGAAGCGTCGCCCTGAAGACGCCAAACCTCGGATTTCTTCGGACGCACCCGTCTTCGATCGGTTTTAATCATTAATCTCCTCCCCAGTATATCTCCTACTTTCGCCGTAATCTCATCGATACCATGATCCCGACCGGTGGCCAGATTGATGGTTCGCCCGATCGTCTTGGTATCGAAACAGGCCGAAGCCATTCCTTCAACGATATCTTCAACATAATTCATATCGCGGCGGGTATCCTTGTTGCCGAGCCGGATCGTTGTTCCCCGCAGGGCCTGAAGGATAATGGTCGGAATGACCGCCCGCGCCGATTGCCGGGGACCGTACGTATTGAACGGCCTGACAATCACCACCGGCAGGTCATAGGTCAGATGAAATGATTCCGCCATCCGGTCCGAAGCAATTTTGGAGGCCGCATAAGGGGACTGGGCGGTCTGCGGGTGTTTTTCATCGATAGGAACATATTGCGCCGTGCCGTAAACTTCCGAGGTTGAAACCTGAAGGAATTTTTTCACGCCACCATCCCGCGCCGATGCCAGCATGTTGGCGGTCCCCATGGCATTCACCGCTAAAAAGTCACGCGGCGCGATGTACGAATACGGTATCGCGATCTGGGCCGCCAGATGGAAAATATAGTCGTTGCCGTCAACCGCTCGATGGCAGACATCAGGGTCGCGGACATCACCGAAAACGAAATTTATTTTCGCTTTGATCCCATCCGGAAAATACTCCAGCCACCCGATTTTGCCGGTGGAGGTGTACCGCAGGAGAACCGTCAGCGCCGCATCATGACGGGCCAGATATTCGACCAGATGCGAGCCGATAAATCCCCCGCCTCCGGTCACCAGAACCTTTTTCCCTTTTAACGATTTCATATTTTAGAGTTTCAATATATGAATTGCCATTTCATTATCAAAACTTTTTCATTTGCCCCTTCTTCTGACCGGCGGCGAGATCTCCAGCCGGGCGCGGGCCGTCTGATAATAATCCGGGTCCAATTCGTATCCGATAAAGCGCACTCCTAGACTCCGGCAGGCCAGGCCGGTGTTGCCGATCCCCATGAATGGATCAAGCACCGTCAGATTCTTCTTCAGGCCATGCAGGCGGATACAGTTTTCCGCCAGTTGCGGTGGGAACGAGGCCGGATGGGGTCGATCCGCAACTCTATTCTGGATCGTATCGTACGGAATAAACCAGCAATTTCCCCGGCACCGCAGTTTTTTCCCGCCCGCTTTCCATCGGGCGACATTGGTCTGATCCTTATAAGGAACCCCCAGCGCCAGGCGATCGATCGGCACCCGGCCGCTCTTGGTCAAATGAAAAATATATTCATGAGTATCGTTAAGGAACCGGTCGCTGTTGATCGGTTTATAGTGGCCGACATTGATATCGAGTTTCTGTCCGTAACTGTCCGCTTCGATATATATCGATTTTATCCAGTGAATGACATTCTGCAATTTGAATTCCCGGGAAAGCACTTCCACCACTTGAAAGGGAACTTCCGGCGAGGTCGGCTTGGAACCGATATTAAGGAAAAGGGAGCCGTCATCTTTTAGCACCCTTTTGATTTCTTTTCCCCATTCCCAGAGCCAGTCCAGATATTCTTTCCGGGGAACCCGGTCGTCATAATGGCCATATTTCACGCCGATATTATAGGGCGGTGATGTCACCACCAGATTGATCGATTGTCTCGCCAGATTTTGCCTCATTCCTGCGAAGCAATCCTCGTTAAAAAGAGTCAACCGTTTATTGGGAGCCATGTTAAAAATTAAGATATTTTGATTCTTAAAACAATTGGATTACGGCCGGATAGGAGTTTGTGGCGGCGTTGCGGTTCCTATCGGTGATGGCTTTGCGGAAACTTTGTGAAAGATGTGATGTTGCCAGAGATTGATATATAATTAATTTCCGAAAAATCGCTCCCCCGGGAGGGGGAAATTGAGTATATTATAGGTTACGAATTTTTTGGAGAAATATGACCGAAAGCCAGTTCATATATATAAAAGGGGCCCGCGAACACAACCTCAAAAATATCGATCTTAAGTTGCCCCGCAACAAGTTAGTGGTCATAACCGGGCTCTCCGGCTCCGGCAAATCATCTCTGGCCTTCGATACCATTTATGCCGAAGGGCAAAGGCGGTATGTCGAATCGCTTTCGGCTTACGCCCGCCAATTCCTCGGCCTGATGGAAAAACCGGATGTCGATTTTATCGAGGGTCTCTCGCCGGCGATATCGATCGAACAAAAAGGGGCCGCCAAAAATCCCCGTTCGACCGTCGGAACCGTCACCGAAATTTATGACTACTTGCGGCTTCTTTTTGCCCGGATCGGGGTTCAGCACTGTGTCAAGTGCGGTCGTCCGATTACCCGCCAAACAGTCGAGCAGATTGTCGATTCCGTTCTTTCCTTCGACGAGGGCGCACGCCTTACCGTCATGGCGCCGTTGGTGCAGGGACGCAAAGGGGAGCATAAGGAAATAATCGATACCGCCCGCCGGGAAGGATTTGTCCGCCTGCGGATCGACGGCAACATTATTGAAACCGATTCCGAAATCAAACTGGCCAAGACCGTCAAGCATACCATCGAAGTCGTCATCGATCGGCTGGTCGTGAAGAAGTCGTCTTCACGCCGACTGGCCGATTCGGTCGAAACCGCCTTGAAAACCGGCAGCGGCATCGTGATCGTCAATATTAACGGGAAGGATCATCTCTTCTCGGAGCAGGCCGCCTGTGTTCAGTGCGGCATCAGTTACGAAGAACTCACGCCCCGCATGTTTTCGTTCAATTCTCCCTTCGGGGCCTGCCCCACCTGCTCTGGCCTCGGCAATAAAATGGAGATCGATCCCAATCTGGTCATCCCGGACAAAACCAAATCGATCAATCAGGGCGCCATCCACCCTTGGGGGGCCGAACTCTCCCACTGGTATCGTCATATGCTCCGCGGCGTCGCCGATCATTATAAATTCAAGTTTTCAACTCCATTCAAAGAATTGGCGCCGGAAGTTCAGAAAACCGTCTTGTATGGTTCCGGAAAAGAACAGATTCATTTCGAATATGAGTTTTCCAACGGCCGCGGTTCGGGCGAATATACCGGCTCTTTCGAAGGGGTCATTCCGCACCTCGAACGGCGCTACCGCCAGACCAATTCCGCCGGGGTTCGGCAATGGATCGAGCAGTACATGTCGGTCTCGCCCTGCCCCGATTGTCAGGGCTCGCGCTTGAAACCGGAGGCCCTGGCGGTGATTATCAACCGCGAGAATATCGATACCGTCACCGCCATGTCGGTCAAGGATGCTCGCCGCTTCTTCGAAAATTTGAAATTGAGCAAGCGTCAGGAATTGATCGCCCGTCAGATTCTCAAGGAAATTAAAGAACGGCTCTCGTTCATGGACAATGTCGGTTTGAATTATCTGACCCTCGGCCGCGCCACTTCATCTCTCTCCGGCGGCGAATCCCAGCGAATCCGCCTGGCCACTCAAATTGGATCCCGGCTGGTCGGGGTGATGTATATCCTCGATGAACCGTCCATCGGCCTCCATCAGCGCGATAATCATAAACTTCTCAAAACCCTGGTTGATTTGCGCGATCTCGGCAACACCGTGATTGTCGTGGAGCATGACCGCGAAACCATCGAGGCCGCCGATTATGTCGTCGATCTCGGACCCGGCGCCGGCAATATGGGCGGAAAAATTGTCTGCATTGGTGTGCCCGATCAAATCAAAAAATGCCGTGACTCCCTGACCGGGGAATATCTGTCGCACAAGAAAACCATCGCCGTTCCCGAAAATCGCCGCCGGCCGAACGGAAAATTCCTGACCCTCAAAGGTGCCACCGGAAATAATCTCAAAAGCATAACGGCCAATATCCCGCTCGGCGTCTTCACCGTCATCACCGGTGTCTCCGGTTCCGGCAAATCGACATTGATAAATGAAACCCTGTACCGGATTTTGGCGCGCAAATTTTACGGTTCCCGCGACGTTCCCCTTACTCATGAATCGATCGAAGGGTTGGAGCATATCGATAAAGTCGTCAATATCGATCAATCGCCCATCGGCCGCACGCCTCGTTCCAACCCGGCCACTTATACCGGCGTTTTCACCTTCGTCCGCGACCTCTTCGCCCAGTTGCCCGAGGCCCGCATGCGCGGCTACCAGCCCGGAAGGTTTTCGTTTAATGTCAAAGGGGGACGGTGCGAGGCCTGCCAGGGCGACGGTATCCTTAAAATCGAAATGCACTTCTTGCCCGATGTTTACGTCCCCTGCGAGGTCTGCAAGGGGAAACGATTCAATCGCGAAACGCTCGAAATAACTTTCAAGGGCAAATCGATAGCCGATACGCTCGATATGACCGTCGACGAAGCCCTTGTCTTTTTCGAGCACATCCCCCGTATCAAGCGCAAATTGATCACCCTTAAAAATGTCGGGTTGGGATATATTCATCTCGGACAGCAGGCCACCACGCTCTCCGGCGGTGAGGCCCAGCGGGTCAAACTTTCGGCGGAACTGTCCAAAACCGCGACCGGTTCGACTCTCTATATTCTCGATGAACCGACCACCGGCCTTCATTTCGAGGATATCAGGATGCTTCTCGGCGTTCTTAATGAACTGGTGGAGCGGGGGAACAGCGTGCTGGTTATCGAACATAACCTCGATGTCATCAAGACCGCCGATCATATTATCGACATGGGACCCGATGGCGGCGACGACGGCGGGCGGATTATCGCTCTGGGGACTCCCGAAGAAGTCGCTAAGATCAAATCGTCATACACCGGCCAGTATCTGGCCCGGGAATTGAACGGCCGTAAATAGTCCAGCCGCCCCTGATTTTCTTCGATAAAAGATAACCAATCAAGTCCGGTTGCATCCAGCGGTGCACCGGGTATTCGATCCCCGGTTCCGGTGAATCATGTTATGATGATGTTTCTTGAAACCGCCTGATTCGTCGGCGTCAACAAATTTTTTTGTCAAACAACGATTTTTTTTCTTGCAGTAATGTTTTAACATCTTTATTCTTTTCGCAGGAGAAGTATATTTTTATATAGATAGCATACTGATGCATGAAAGGAAAAAAGTTCGGTACAAAAAAATGACCCCACGCATCATCAACAAGGATGACGAGAACAAGATCAACTTATAACCAACATCCCATGAAAGGAGCCTGAAGATGGCTATGAAGAAGAAATCAAAAGCGAAAAAGATGATGGGCAAGGCCTGGCGCAGCGATGAAATCAAGAAGCTGCGCGAAGCCTACAAAACCAGACCCGCTTCGAAAATCGCCAAGGAAATGAGACGCTCTCTGGCGTCAGTACGCGGCAAAATCAGTGCCCTGAAACTGAGAAAAGGACCTTCCCGTAAAGCCAAAGCAGGGAAGAAGAGAGGCCGCCGCTAATCACGCGGTCCCGATATCCCAGGGAAGGGATTAAGTTTTATCCCTCTTGGAAGACCCGCCCTGTTCCGGGGCGGGTTTTTTTATTCGGTACAAATGAAAAAGGGGAGGCGGCCGCCTCCCCCGATCGTTCAATAAATACCTTTAGCGAATATTGTAGAAGACATCCTTTCCGATGAACTGCGCGTCCGCGCCGATCGATTCCTCGATCCGAAGCAGTTGATTGTACTTGCATATCCGATCGGTCCGGCAGACCGACCCGGTTTTAATCTGACCGGTCCCGGCCGCGACCACCACATCGGCAATCGTGCTGTCTTCGGTTTCCCCACTCCGGTGCGAAACCACCGCCGTGAATCCCGCCTTCTTGGCCATCTCAATGGCATCAAGCGTCTCGGTCAGGGTCCCGATCTGATTCAATTTAATGAGGATAGAATTGGAGGCCTTTTCTTTGATCCCTTTGGCCAACCGCTTGGGGTTGGTGACATAAAGATCATCCCCGACAATCTGTATGGTCTTGCCCAATTTTTCCGTCATCAGTTTCCAGCCGTCCCAATCATCCTCGGCCAGGCCGTCCTCGATGGAGATAATCGGATACTTCTTCACCAGCGCTTCATAGAAGTCGATCATCTGCTCCGAGGTCAATTTCTTGTTCTCCCCTTTAAGATTATAAATCTTCTTCTTGGCGTCATAAAACTCGGTCGAGGCCGGATCAAGGGCCAGCAGAACATCTTTACCCGGTTTGTACCCGGCTTTGGTGATCGCCTCCATTATCACCTCGAGCGCCTCTTCGTTCGATTTCAAATCCGGCGCGAAACCGCCTTCATCCCCCACCGAGGTATTATAATTGCGGCCCTTCAACACTTTCTTGAGATTTCCGAATACTTCCGCCCCGATCTGCAAACACCGGGAAAAGGAATTCGCCCCCACCGGCATAATCATGAATTCCTGCAAATCGACATTGTTGTCGGCGTGCTTCCCGCCGTTGAGAATATTCATCATCGGCACCGGAAGCAATTTGCAGTTGGTCCCGCCGATATATTCGTACAGGTACCGTCCCACCGATTGCGCCGCCGCTTTGGCGGTCGCCAGCGACACTCCCAGTATCGCATTGGCGCCCAAAACCGATTTATTCTCCGTGCCGTCGAGTTTTATCAGAAAATTGTCCAGCGCCACCTGATCGTACGGGTCGATCTTCTGGGCCGCCACCGCCGGAGCGATCTTATCGTTCACATTCTTGACCGCTTTCAGGACCGATTTCCCGAAATAACTCTTGGCGTCGCCGTCGCGAAGTTCCACCGCCTCATGACTGCCGGTCGATGCTCCCGATGGCACCGCCGCCCGGCCCAGCGAGCCGTCGGCCAAAACCACGTCAACCTCGATTGTCGGCGTCCCGCGCGAGTCCAGAATCTGCCTCGCGGATATAAAGTCAAAATCAGACATATACTTCCCTTTCTATTTCCATGATATTTTGACCCAATCTAAACGGGGTCAAAAATCGTGGCAACATAAAAACGGCCGACCCGGTCTAACCCCTATTATCCGCTTGACAAAAAACGACTTAAAATTATTTTGCGGGCGCTATGGATAGCCGTCGCGATTATTTTGAGTCGTTCGCCGAAGACTGGGACAAGAATTTCGTCGCCGAAGATATGGAAATTCTCTCCGATATCATTAATTCCTTCAATGTAAAACCGGGATGGAAAGTCCTCGACCTCGGATGCGGAACCGGCGTCCTTTTCGATCTGCTCCGAAGAACCGTGGGACCAAAGGGGCTGGTTTTGGGAATTGACTTTGCCTCCCGCATGCTGCAAAAAGCCCGCCGGAATTTCCCCTTTGCCAATTGCCTTGTTGTCGATGCCGATGCCGCGCAACTGCCGATCCGGCCGGAATCGTTCGATATCGCCATTTCCTTTGCCTCCTTTCCGCACTTTGCCGACCACCCTAAAGTAATGGACGAAATCGCCCGGGTTCTGAAACCGGGATGCGGTTTCCATATTCTGCACCTTTTGAGCAGTTCGGAACTGAACAGCCATCATCATAACGCCGGTGGACCGGTGGCGAAAGATCATCTGCCGCCCCGGGACGCCATGATCCGCCTGTTCGACCATAGCCATTTCCTGAATGTCAAAATCACCGATCGCCCCGGGTTATATCTGGCGAGCGGAATAAAAGCGTGAAAATGGAACTCGGACCCCGCCGCGTGGCCCACACTGCCCTCTACCTGGCGCTGGCCATACTCATTCCCGTCATCTTCCATCAATTCGGTATCGCCGGGAGGATTTTTCTGCCGATGCACCTGCCGGTCCTGATCTGCGGTTTTATTGTCGGGCCGCTGGCCGGAGTCATGGTCGGACTTCTGGCTCCGGTCCTGTCGCATTTATTGACCGCCATGCCGCCGCTCTATGCCGTTCCCTTGATGACCATGGAACTTGCCATCTACGGTCTTTTTGCCGGATTAACCTACCGCAAATTGCATCTCAATATTTATCTGGCGCTGCTGATATCGATGATATTCGGACGGCTCGCGTTTGCCGCCGGTCTGGCGCTTCTGGGATTGTTTGTTGAACTCCCCTATGGTCCCGTTCAGTTCTTCGCCGCCGGCGGCGCGGTGGTCGCCGGGATACCGGGAATAATTCTGCAGATATTGATTATCCCTCCCATCGTCGCCGCCGTCAAAAGAACCGCCAAATTCTAAAATTCCTGCGCCGCCAATAATTTATTATAATGAACGGCAATTTATAAAATCGCTTCTGCGTCTTATATTTTTTCAATAGGCATTAATTAATAAAGAAGAAATTTGTCCATATTTGTAATTATAAGTGTCACAGCCGCTTATCAGACAAAAAAGAATGAAAATTCTCCATTCAATCGTTGCGTCATTTCATAAAAATCGCTATCTTAACACTCTAAAATTATGGACCGTTGGAGGGTCCTGAAAGCGCGCCGAGCGTGGATTTATGCAGGTTTCAGAACCGCGCCGGAGCGGAAAAATTGATAATATTTTTGACCTATAGAAGGATCTAAAATGCCACTGGAACGTGAAAAAATAGTCTCTATTTATCTCGAGGAGGAGATGAAAAACTCCTACCTCGATTATTCCATGTCCGTCATCACCAACCGCGCTTTGCCCGATGTCCGCGACGGCCTCAAGCCCTCCAATCGCCGCATCATGGTGGCGATGAATGACCTGAATCTTTCTCCCGGGCGCCCTTACCGTAAATGCGCCAAGATCGCCGGCGATACTTCCGGTAATTATCATCCCCACGGCGAACAGGTCGTCTATCCCACCCTCGTGCGTATGGCGCAGGATTTCAACATGCGCTATCCGCTGGTCGACGGGCAGGGGAATTTCGGGTCGATCGACGGTGACGGGGCCGCGGCGATGCGGTACACTGAGGCCCGCCTGACCCCCATCGCGATGGAAATGCTGGCCGATCTGGAAAAAGATACAGTCGATATGATGCCCAACTACGACGAAACCCGCACCGAGCCGCGCGTGCTTCCCGGCAAATTCCCCAATCTCCTCTGCAACGGTACATCCGGTATCGCGGTCGGTATGGCTTCCAATATCCCTCCGCATAATCTGACTGAAACTGTTGACGGGCTTTCCGCCCTTATCGACAATCCCGAAATCACCAATGATGAATTGATGGAGATGGTCCCCGGCCCCGACTTCCCCACCGGCGGCATTATCAATGGCCGCGCCGGTATCCGCGAGGCCTACCGCACCGGCAAGGGGAGAATCAAGGTTCGCGCCAAGGCCTCCGTGGAGCATCAGAAAAGCGGCAAGGATTGCATAGTCATCACCGAAATCCCCTTTCAGGTAAATAAATCGAACCTTCTGACCCGTATCGCCGATCTGGTGCGGGACAAAAATGTCGAGGGTATTTCCGACCTGCGCGATGAATCCGACCGCGACGGCATGCGGATCGTGGTGGAACTGAAACGCGACTCTCAGGCCGAAATCGTCCTCAATCAACTCTTCAAGCACACCGAAATGCAGACCACCTTCAGTATCATGATGCTGACTCTGGTCGGCGGGGTGCCGATGTTCCTCACTTTAAAAGAGATGATGGAGCAGTTCCTGATTCACCGCCACGAGGTGGTCGTTCGCCGGACCAAATTCGATCTGGCCAAAGCCGAGGAGCGGGCCCATATCCTCGAGGGGTACAAAATCGCGCTGGATAATATCGACGCCGTCATCGAGTTGATAAAGAAATCCAAAGATACGCCCACCGCCCGCGAAGGCCTGATGATCCGGTTCAAACTCTCCGAAAAACAGGCCAACGCCATTCTCGATATGCGCCTCGCCCGGCTCACCGGACTGGAACGGCAGAAAATCGAAGAGGAATATCTGGCGACCATCAAACTTATCGCTGAACTGAAAGGGATCCTCGAATCGAAACCCCGCCGTATGGCAATTATCAAAGAAGAACTGCTGGAATTGAGAAAGAAGTACGGCGACGACCGCCGCACCGAAATTCAGGATGAAGCCGAAGAATTCACGGTCGAAGACCTGATCGCCGAAGAGGACATGGTCATCACCATCTCCCACTCCGGCTATATCAAACGGCTGTCGGTCTCGATGTACCGCAAGCAGAACCGCGGCGGCCGCGGCGTTATTGGTATCGAAACGAAAGAAGAGGATTTCGCCGAGCACCTCTTTGTCGCCTCGACCCACGAGTATATCCTCTTTTTCTCCAACAAGGGACAATGCTACTGGGTCAAAGTCCACGAGATTCCGACCGGCGGACGGCTCGCCAAAGGCAAACCGATTGTCAATATGGTGTCAATCGGCGAAGGGGAGAAGATTACCGCTTTCTGCCGGGTTCGCTCCTTCGACACCGACAAGTACGTCGTCATGGCGACTCGACAGGGGACGATCAAGAAAACTTCCCTCGATGCTTTCTCCAATCCCCGCAAGGCCGGCATCAACGCCGCCAATCTGCCCGAGGATGACGAACTGATCGAGGCCGCCATCACCGACAGCTCTTTCGAGATTATCCTCGCCACCCGCAAGGGACAGGCGATCCGCTTCCCCGAGGAAAAAATCCGGGCCATGGGGCGCAGTGCTTACGGCGTCCGCGGTATCACTCTGGAAAACAAAGATTATGTCATTGGCATGGTCGTGGTCAAGCGCGATGCGTCGCTTCTGACAGTCTGCGAGAACGGCCACGGCAAGCGGACCAGCATCAACGATTACCGGGTCACCAACCGCGGCGGCAAAGGAGTCATCAATATCAAGACCACCGACCGCAACGGCGAAGTGGTCGCGATCAAAGAGGTCCTCGATGATGACGAACTGATTCTGATTACCAAGAAAGGTATCACCAACCGTCAGAGCGTGAAAGCGATTAATGTCATCGGCCGCAACACGCAGGGCGTCCGCCTGATCTCGCTCGACAAAGACGACAAAGTCACCGATGTGGCAAGGGTGGTGAAAGAGGAATAGCCATTTCCAACTTTCTGATACGTCCATTGCACCATGCAATTTGTAGGGGCGGACCAATGTGTCCGCCCTTTATTTTGTGTGTATATATCGGGTAGTCGTCGTGGGTCAGGTTCCGAATTCCGACTCCATCCCAGATAAGTCATTATAAGTCGAAACCCCCATGGTTTTAACTTCTTACCGTCGATACGATAATATTTGTTCGGTACATACCAATGCCGTTTTCGTCAAATATATTACTTGCAGATTGGATTTTACAAATTTATGATATAATTTGAAAAAGCCGTTATTATCAGTGCAAGTGTACATATTGCAATTAATGACTCTTGGAGGAAAAAATGCGAGTCAAAATTAAAAATCTTGGTGTCCAACCGCAGATTAAGAAGAAAGGAATCGAATTTGGTATTTCTGATGCGGTCGGTAGACATCTGGGGGATTTGGTAATTAATCAAAGACATTTAATATGGTGCAAAGGAAAGACCAGCAGTAGCAGGGGCAAAAAGGTAACTTGGGATAGCTTTATTGCAAATATGGAGAATAGATTCAAGTCCCAAGGAGTGAGCAGGAATAGAAAAATACGTCAATTGGGAAAAAGAATAATGAATGCCAAAGAGTGGAGTGCGGCTGAAATAAAAAAACTAAGGGCCGGATACAAAATAAAATCTGCTTCCCGGCTTGCCAAAGAATTAAGGCGATCTTTTCCCTCTGTAAGAGGGAAAATTATGGCACTTAAACTAAAAAAGCATCGTTAGTAATAATAGGGCTCAAACCCCAGACGAAGTCTTGCGGCTCTGCCGGATGAGAAACCCGATTTCAAGCTGATAACTGTATCTCAAGCCGACTCGCGGCTTGACTCTTTTTGTAATGCGGGATAATGCCTCTCCGTCGCCGCCTCCGGAACTCTTCTGCTCAGAATTGTCACCACGATTCCCCCCACGATCAGCATCGACGCCACCATCAGGCGCAAACTGAATGATTCGTTCAAGAATAATATCCCGCCCATGGCGGCCAAAATCGGTACCAGGAGTTGCGAAACCGAGGCCGCCGTGATTGTGATTCGCCGCATGGTCAGATACCACAATACGTAACCGAGTCCCGATGTAATCGCCCCGGAAACCACCGCCAGAAAGATCCCGGTCAAACTCATTGGCGGCCGGTCGTTGTGAACCAGGTGCCAGAGAGCAATCAAGCCCAGAAGCGCCAATCCGGGCAGACAGAAAAGGAAATTCCTCGCCGTGGACAATATCGGATCGGCCTGACGCCTCCCGAGAAGGGAATAGACTCCCCAGGCGATCCCCGAAGCCATCATCAACAGCGTCCCCAGAAGCGGCGGCGCCGATAATCCGGGCAAGACCAGATAAATCAGTCCGGAAAACGCCACCGCCAGCCCGATCCATTCCGGAAAAGTCACCCGGTTTCCCAGGAAAATTGATACCCCTATCATCGTCATTTGCACCGATGCAAACAGTATCAGGGCCCCGGTCCCGGCATGAAGTTGGATATAGGCCAGCGAAAAGAAAATGGCGTAGGCGAATAGCGCCAGCGACGGTCCAAAATTCGATAGCCGTAATTTCAGCAGGTCCGCCCGCCCGATTGATTTATTCGGACCCGACAATAGTTTGGAGATTGACAAAAAGATGATGGGCAGAAGGGCCATCGTGCCGGCGCCGAGCCTGATCAGAGTAAATTCCACCGGGCCGATTGAACCGGACACGAGGGCCTCCCGGCAAAGGATAGAATTGGCCGCAAAGGCCACCAGAGTGAAAAGAGCCAAAGGCACAGCCGAAAATTTCATTATAATTGCCGCCGGGGGTGATCCGTGTTCGAACGCATTTCCGCCCTTTTATAATTAATTACGATACCATAGGCTGGCGCATTAAAAGATTTCACAGTCCGGATGGCGTCATATAAATATCCAAGTTTACCGTCGAATCGCCATAGGTTTGGACCGTCACCGTTTCGGCAAGATAGGCGCTATGATTGGCCACAATCATATAATTGCCGTTTCCCAGTCCATCAAAGTAGTAATCCCCATTACTGTTGCTTATGGCCGAAGTTCCGGTGTTCCCCTGTGCCGGCGGATATAGCGCCAATATCGCCCCTTCAACCGGCCTCAACGATGTTTCTTCATAAACCCGGCCTTCAATACTCGTTGGATAATTTGCCGGGACATCGCGATACTCAGGCTCCGAATATGCCGTATGCGAGGTCGGCATCCAGCAGTTCGGCTCCATGCTGGTTATAACAAAAAGCAGAACCATGAAGCGAAACATTTAACACCTCCTACTCTTTCTCCGTCAAATAAAAATCGTGTGCCACCGCCTGCCCCGATTCCACGCAAACAGAACCCGTATCGGGATAATGCCCGTACTTACTCGCCACCAGGATCTGGCACCCGTTCACGCCGTAGTAGAAATAGTATCCTACTGAATCCGTGGCCGTCGTTCGCGACGGGTATCTCCCTTGCACATAGGCGTCACATATTGGTCGGNCGGTCTGTCTATCATATACATAGCCGCTGATCCCAACATATTGCTCAAAGTCCCAGCTTTGATGGTTTTCTGTGTCAGAACTTGTTCCGGTTGGTGCGTCACAAACCGGGTAGGCCGAAAAAAGCAAAGCGCTCGCCGCCAGAACCCTGAGCCGAGCCACTATTGCAGATTTAAAATACCTTCTCATATTTTCTCCTTTGTCTCAATTTCAGGTTATTCAACTTTCGTGCCCAATTTTGTGTGGCCTCAATTGCAGCACAATTGCTTGATTATCAATCGATTGTGGATTTGGGAGAATGATAGGAAACGGTTAGAAACTAATCAGGTGTATATCCGGAATCCGGATAGAAGTAATAGTAGGGCGGAACCCCGGACGAAGTCTTGCGGTTCCGCCTTAAAACCCAAAGGTCTGCTACTACTTATTATTCTCTTCTTCCGGCTGCAGAAGCCCCCGTAGGTCTGGTTCCGAGACGTGAGCGGAGCGAACTGTCGAGAAACCCGACATCATGATTTCGTAGGGGCGGGTTGCACCCGCCCTTCATATATTTGTCAGTAATAGTAGGGCGGAACCCCGGACGAAGTCTTGCGGTTCCGCCTTAAAACCTAAAGGTCTGCTACTACTTATTATTCTCTTCTTCCGGCTGCAGAAGCCCTGGTAGGTCGGGTTCCGAGACGTGAGCGAAGCGAACTTTCGAGAAACCCGACATCTTTGCCGATCAATCAACTATAAACAATTTCGCCCCGGTCTTGGTGAATGAGCGATGCGGGTTCTTTTCGTCATCCGAGGTCTGATAATTCATCCCCGGTTTCAATATGGTCCTGGTGCCGTCCTTCAATTCATTGACCAATTCCCCCTCGAGCACCAGCACCACATGCCCCCGGGAACACCAGTGATCGGCGAGGTACCCCGGGGAGTATTCAACTATCCGCACCCTGATATTCCCGCTTTCGAAACTGTGCCAGAGGGCCGTGCCGGTTTCCCCCTTATGCTCAGTCGGCGGCACCGCGGCCAGATTTGTTACGGTAAAAGGGACATTCTCAATTTTCATTCAAAAAACCCTCCTTTAAAAGCGTAATACCGCTGATGATAAGGAAATGGATGGGGACGTCAATAGACTATTGATTTTTTTTGCGTCTGATATATATTTAATAATATGAATTTTCGCTGTCGGTATTTCCTGATAGCGGGTCTGCTGTCGTCGGTGCTAATTCTCCTCACAGGTTGTACCGAAAAAAGCGTCGCTCCGCAAATCGAGCCGGTCGGTCCGGCGGTCGATTCCATTTTGGTAACACCCGGTTTTATTCTCCCCGGCGGACAGGTCCGTCTGGAAGCGGTCGTTTCCAACCCCAATAACGACTCTCTGAGTTATGCCTGGTCCACCTATCCGAGGGCCGGACGATTCACCGACAGTCTGGCGCCGATCACCGATATGAGTATCGCCGTGAATCTGAAGGCCGGGATGATGATAAAAGTCATGGTCGATATTACCGATGGCGCTGACAAGTTCCAGGCCCATAAATGGATTTCTATTGATACCGGCCTGACCCTGACCGGAAATATATATTATCCCCAAACCCATATCCCGATTCCCGATGCGGAAATTTCGATCGGGTATCGGGCCGATACCTCCGATACCAACGGTTCCTACATCCTGCCCAATATCGCCCCCAACCAGTATGACATCCGGGCCTTCAAACCTCAATTTGACACTTTTTCGACCGTCGTCGAAATTACCTCGGACACGAGTATTAATCTATTTCTGCAAAGCGCTACCGCGGTGACATCGGTTTCGGGACAAATCGTGACACGTGAGTTTGCACCTCTGATGGACGCTCTGGTAACCGTCATCAATCCTGATGGTTCGGCTTCGGAACTGACGGCCCGGACCGACGCCGGGGGTAATTACAAAATAGAGAATGTCCCTTATGGCAATATCATCCTCCGGATTCACGACGGGGGAAATCCGAACTATAAACTGTTGACACAAGACTTTTCCGTGGATATTTCGAATCCCGACTCCAGTATCGATTTCATTGGAAGGATCCGGCGCCTGGCCTTTCAATCCGAGGGAATTTCCTCGGTTAATCTCTGGAAATTTTCCCGTTACGACTTCTGGTTGCCCTGGTATATCGATTCGGCAAATGATTGTTATCGTTACGATTTCTGCCAGGCGACCGACATGGGAATTTTGATGATGGCAAATGGAATTGCGATCCCCCAGGAAGCGGCCGCAGTATACTGGGTCATTAATGCATCGATAGAAGAAGCCTCGTTTGACATTGGTATGCAGGTTGACGGCGTCATGATCGATGCCAATAAATATTGGGGTGGGACAAAGGAACTTGCGCTCGATGAGCCCCTGCCCGCAGATATTCATTTCCTGGCCGGACATTCTGTCAAAATGTATATATATGCCTGGACCCAAAGGGCCGGCATCAGTGGCAGCGTCAAGTTGAGAGAATTCAGTCTTTTCTATTACCTCTAGGCGCCTCCGGAAAGACGGCAATTTTCGTTTCAAATAACCTGGTTCGACTATTCTTGTTAAGTTGCGCATTCATAATTAAACCCCATACTTGCCCCCGGCGGCCGGGAAAGGGTGATCATGGCCGTCTCTTAAGTATTGGCATCTTTTTCCATAGATAATCTTCACAAAATTCGGAACAGACAGATTTGATACCATCTTGTCGATTTTTTGACCCGGGCGTATTTGTTGTCTTGTAACGGGTTATTGGAAACTTCCCAAAAATCGAGTTAACTCCGATTAAACTTGTATTATTTTTTCCGACTTTTGTCGATTAATTAAATATGGAAATAGAAGGAAATAAGTCATATTTAATACTTGACAATAGTGGCACATATAGTTATAATTTTCACATGAAAATGATGAAATATTGTCAAATTAGGATAAATTCAGTCTTAATTGTGAATTATTATGTGAATAATTTCACATTGTATGGTGGAACATCTTACGCTTGATATAATGAGGTGATTGAACGTGAGTTTGAATCGTCGCAACTTTATTAAATTGGCCGCTGCCGGCACACTTACGCTGACTGCCGGAGAAGCGATCGCCTCAGACAAAAAAACCAAAATCGATACCGACAATGCGTTCGGCGTTCTCGTCGATACCGTCGTCTGTATCGGCTGTCGCAAGTGCGAGTGGGCGTGCAATGATGCCAATACCCTGAGCAACAAACCGCTCAGTGCTTTCGAAGACAAATCGATTTTCAAGGAGCACCGCCGCCCCAACTTCGCGGCCTACACCGTCATCAATCAATATTCCCGGCCCGATAATCCCGAGCAGAAATTTTCCATGAAGGTCCAGTGTATGCACTGCAATGACCCGGCCTGCGCCTCGGCCTGCATCGTCGGGGCCTTCCGCAAAACGCCGCAGGGGCCGGTGACCTATGACGCCTGGAAATGCATGGGTTGCCGCTATTGCATGATCGCCTGCCCCTTCCAGATTCCGGCCTATGAATTCAATAATGTCCTGACCCCGCAGGTCCGCAAATGCACCTTCTGCTCCGAAAAACTGAAAAAAGGGGAGAAGCCGGCCTGCGTCGGTATCTGCCCCAATGAGGCCCTGACCTTTGGAACCCGGAAAGAATTGATCGAGATGGGCCATACCCGGATCGCCGCCAATCCCGAAAAATATTTCGACCACGTTTACGGCGAACATGAAATCGGCGGAACCTCCTGGATGTATCTGGCTTCGGCCGACTTCATAAATACGGAGCTCCCCAAACTGGGCGACCGCCCTGTTCCGGAAGTCACTGAAACCACCCAGCACGGTATTTTCAAGAACTTCATCCCGCCCCTGGCCCTCTACGGGCTTCTGGGCTTGGCCATGTACAACTTGAGGGATAAGAACAACAAGGAAGGAGCCGAAGAGCATGAGTAATCTGGAAATGCCGATGCCGGTGCAGGCCAGATTTTTCACCACCGGAACCAAGATTCTCGCCGCCATCATGGGCGTCGGCCTGCTGGCCTATGCCTACCGTCTCCTCTTCGGTCTCGGCGCCGCCACCAATTTGAACGACCAGTATCCCTGGGGCATCTGGATCGCCATTGATGTCGCCTCCGGTGTTGCCTTGGCCGCCGGCGGCTTTACCACCGCCGCCCTCGCCGAAATCTTCCATAAAGACAAGTATCACGTCATTACCCGGCCCGCCCTTTTGACCGCCATGCTCGGATACACCTTTGTGGTTATCGGTCTCCTGGCCGACCTCGGCCGTTACTATAATGTATGGCACCCCATGCTCCCGTCGATGTGGCAGGGCAACTCCGTGCTTTTCGAAGTCGGTATCTGCGTGATGATTTACCTGACCGTCCTCTATGTCGAATTTACCCCGATTTTCGTGGAACGGTTCAAGGGACGTGTCAATCTTCCCGGCCCGCTCTCCGGATTCAACCGCCTCGGCGAAAAAATCCTCGGCCTGGCCGACCGCACCCTGAAAAAGGTCCTCTTTCTCTTCATCATCGCCGGGGTCGTCCTCTCTTGCCTGCATCAATCGTCGCTGGGCAATCTGATGGTCATCGCGCCCTACAAAATGCATCCCCTCTGGTACACCCCGATGTCGCCCCTTCTCTTCCTCCTTTCGGCCATCGCGGTCGGATTCCCCATGGTCATTTTTGAATCGACCCTGGCCTCCCGTTCCTTCAAACTCAAACCGGAACTCGGCGTCCTCTCCTCCCTGGCCCGCTACATCCCGCTTACCCTGGGCGTTTATCTGGCGGTGAAACTGGTCGATCTGACCCTGCGCGGTGCCTGGCCGTACCTGTTCCAGGGGACCTTCCAATCCTTCATGTACTTTCTCGAAATTGTCGGCGGCGTCATCATACCTCTTATCATGTTGACCATTACGAAGGTCCGCAACTCGGTCGCCGGGCTCTTTACCGCTTCCGCCATGGTTGTTCTCGGCGTCGTCTTGAATCGAATCAATGTCTTCATCGTGGCCTACAAACCCCTTTATGGGACTTCGCCCTATTATCCCTCTCTGTACGAAATTGCCGTGACTCTGGGGCTGGCGGCCGCGCTGATTTTAGTATATCGTTTTGTGGTCATGAATTTCCCGGTTATCGCGGCTCCCGTCGTGGAAAAAGTCAGAAATGAATCGCCGCGCCCGGAACCTTCATATGTTCTCAGAAGAGGTGGCTCATATGAAAAATCATAAATTGATCTTATTTGTCATGGCGGCTGTTTTTTCCCTGGCGATAGGGGGCAGTCTGGTCTCCCGGGCCGATACCCCGCCCACCCGGGAAATGTCCAAGATGGACTGTAAAACCTGCCACTCCTGCGACAACCCGACCGCGGCCAACAAGTGCCTCAAAACTTGCCCCAGCATCTCCCTGGCGCACGGCGCCGATACCCACAGTCTGGGCGAGGCCCCCGATTCCATGCTCCTCGATGACATCGCCGATCTGTATCAACCCGTCCACTTCAATCATAAAAGACACGCCGGCATGTCACAGATGGGCGGCAATTGCTCCACCTGTCACCATTACAGCCCGACCGACAAAATTCAGCCCTGTAAGGCCTGTCACGGCGGCGAAACCAATCCCGCCGACCTCCGTCAGCCCGGCTTGAAAGGCGCCTATCACCGGCAGTGCCTCGGCTGTCACCGGGAATGGAGCCACGATACCAAGTGCATTCTCTGTCATTTGCCCGCCGAGGGTAAAGCCCTGGCGGCCGAATCGATGTTGATGGACTCCACCGATATTATGGGCATCTCGCACCCCATCATCACCGAGCCGGAAAAAAGAATTTACCACACCACTCTGGCCAAGGCCCCGGTCGTGACTTTCCGCCACAAGGAGCATATCGTCCTCTTTGGCCTGCGCTGTGTCGATTGTCACAAACGGGAGAACTGCAGTTACTGCCATGATATCAAGGAACCGGCCTCCCACGCCAAGACCGATATCGAAATCCACGCCGTCTGCAACGATTGCCACCTCAAGGACCGCTGCGTCAAGTGCCATGATAATCGTGAACGGCCGGCGTTCACCCATGAAACCACCGGCTGGGCCCTCAATCGCTATCATAAAACCCTTGATTGCCAGGCCTGCCACCCGACCGGCCGTAAAATTTCCAGAATCAATTCCGATTGCGCCACCTGCCACGCCGGATGGAACACCGATAATTTCGACCACGCCGTCACCGGCCTGCAACTCGATGAGACCCACTACGCCATGGGATGTACCGATTGCCATCTCGACCGCAAATTCGAAAATAAACCCGATTGCTCCGGGTGCCATGACGACGGCCGCACCTACCAGAGCGCTCCCCCCGGAAAAGTCGTGAAAAAAATGTGACGGAAGTGAAGTCGGCGATATGATCCCCCCGTTTTACGGGGGGATTTTTTTTATCCTTTTCCGATAATAATAAAGGCGGCCCCTTCCGGCCGATCCGGAATCCCCGCCGCCCGTAAATTTATAGCCCGCCGCCGATGGGACCCCGATTGCGGAATGACGTAAATTAAAGGAAATTCCCACCTTCCTGCGACGGGCTTTAAATATAATTATTCAAATTTTCGGATTGTTTAACAGCCGACCAAATTTTCCCCTCTAATTTTCCCGGGACAATAATCCCGGCCTCAAACCGTCTTACTACTTAAACGATACCGTCCCTCAGTTTGTTCTGCCATCTTTACCTGCGCGCCGTCAGGAGTCTCTCCCGACGGAATTCTTATATCATATCCTACTCGCACCCGATCTTCGGGGCCGGGCCGCTCTTATATAAATAATTTATTAAATAGGAAACATCCAATATATTTACCGCGCAGTTGCCGTTGATATCGGCCGCGTATTTCGGAACCGGCGAGGGCCCTTCGTTATAGAGAAAATTGATGATATACGCCACATCCAGAATATTCACCGCCCAGTTCCCGTTGGCATCCCCCAGTTTCCACGTTCTAAACGATTTCACATCGCTCGAATAGGTATAAAGCCCCGTCCGGTCGGCCGCCTTCACTTTCCACCAGTACTGCGTCCCGAAAAAGAGACTGTCTGTCGCGATATACTGGTTCTCGGACGGCGCGATCGAATCGATTACTTTCACATACTGGAAATTGCTGTCCACCGCCAGATAGAGCGTGTAGCGCACCGTATCGAACGGGTCAGGATCGGTTGATAGCCCCCAGTAGAACCTCGGAAGCATATCGAANACAATCGACCCGGCCGTGTCCGGCGGCATGATAAGCCCGAACCCCCACGGCGCCTCTTCGACCGCGTTAACATAAAACTCCCCCGTTGCCGACCAGCCCGATTTCTCGTACTGGTCAAACGCCCGCCCCTGCCAGAGATACCGCCAGTTTTCGGTCAACGGCGCACTCACCGTCCAGCCGGTCGAATCGGCCCCCTGCGCGATATTGGAATCTTCGATTGGCGACGGCGGCCCGAACATGCTGTGGTGGTCGATCCGGAAATCATAAGTGAGCGTGTCATCCTCGGCGTCGGTTGAATTATGTAGATATAGCGTCGGGGTAAGGGTATTGACAACCATGCTGTTGATTGGCGATGACGGCTCTGGAATCGAGGGGAGAGAGTTCATATGAAACGATGTATCATACCAGTTCGACCAGACTGTTCCGTTATGCACCCGCAACCGCATATAGTAGGTCTGCCCGTCGATTAATGGCGCCCCGGCATAGGTGACAAAAGTATCGGATGATGCCACCGGCTCCGGATTCCACATCTCCGCATACGCCCAATCAGTATCTGCGCCGACCTGGAGAAAGAACGTATCCTGCGCACAGTGATTTTCGCCTATTTTGGCCCAATTGAATATTGGAGTTGTGCCCATTACATGATCGGAAGATTCACCCAAGACACTTACATTGAAATCATGACCATAGGATTTTCTGGAAAAATAGACTGAGGCCGAGCCAGAATGAGCATTTGCCACAGCACAATCCATAATCCCATCTGAATTAAAATCCGCAGAAATAATGGATACCGGCGCATTGTCCGCAGGATAACTCTCAATTAATGAAAACGCCCCTGTTCCGTTATTTTCCAAAAAGGATATGCTATTGGCGTCTCCATTTGCGACCACAATATCCGGGGCACAATCATTATTAAAATCTGCAACTTCAACTGAATAAGCGCCCCCTTCCAATACAGGATAATTCTGAATTGAATGAAACTGTCCTGTGCCATTATTAATTAATATGGAAATGTCACTTGAATATACATTTGCGACTATTAAATCTTTATAATTATCCCCGTTAATATCATGAGATTTTACAGACCATGGCCCCGAATGAGCACCAAATTCTACTCTATCACTGAAATTTCCTAAACCATCGTTATATAATACCGTAATGTTGTTAGTACCAACGTCGGCCGTAATTAAATCAAGGTCCCCGTCATTATCAAGATCACTGGCGCATATCGAAATAGGCAGACTATCCACACCATAGTCGACTCTTGGCAATAAATCGCCATTGCCCGAATTAAATAATACGGAAATGGAATTTGACCCCTCGTTGGCTACGGCCAAATCAGAATGATTATCATTATTGAAATCTGCAACTGCAATTGAAATAGGATTTAAACCGACTGAATAAGTGGCACCTATGGTAAATATTCCATACGAATTATTCTCAAGAATTGTTATTGCAGATAAGGTATAATTAGCAACTGCCAGATCCTCATCGCCATCTTCATCCAAATCCCCGAACGCTACACACCAAGGGGCTGCACCGCTTCCAAAGCTAGTGATATTTGGGAATATGCCACTACCGTCGTTTTTTAATATTGTCACGGAATTTGATTCCCAATTCGCTACGGCCAAATCAATATCACTATCATTGTCAAAATCAGCGGCGCAAATCGACCAGGGCCAACTGCCAACACCATAATTTATTGGTCCAACAAATATGCCAGTGCGGTCATTATATTCCACAATCATGGCTTGAGCATCAATGAACCAATTTCGCATATCATTCCAAAGACTATCCAAAGGCGATAGACCAACATAATCTTCGTCCTCCCAGTGATTATTGGGTTCTCCAGCACGCCAGGCTGTAAATTGCCATGGCTCAATAGAAATCCAATGCCAATTCCCTTCAGAATCTTCGTCTGTACCACCTAGAAATGTGTCAAATGGATATGCGAGAGAAGCGATAAAATCATTTTCTGTTTTTGAAGTCGCTGTTGCCAAATATCCGCCCAGAGATATTGCAGAATCTCTACATTGCTGCCATGTCATATTTGGCGGAATAAGCACTTTTTCGTAATAATGACCTGTAAAAGGAAAATATACTTGGGCATCTGGCAACTGAGGCAATGCAATTATGACCAATGTAGTTAATGCAAATGAAAGAGCTTTTAAATATTTCCCCATACTTGTCCCTCATGACAGGTAATGTTGAAAAGGTTTTGACTGTCCTCAATATAGAATATTCCCATTTTATGGCAAGGGAAAATTGCACCACCAAACGGTCCATTTGCGGCCAAAATGCCGTCATACTGCCAGATCCTGTCAGTGGAAGGAAATAAAAAGGGGACCGCCTTGCGGCCATCCCCAATTTTCCTTTCAACCACCCCAAGGCGGCGGAAATCATTATAACTAGAAAGGAATTGACAATTTCTGTGAAAGAACTAACTTGAAAAGTGGAACGATAACTGGGGGCAGGCTAATTAGGAGCAAGACAAGGGCAAATCCTTAAATATGGAAAAGCATTTTGGAACGGGATGTTATCGCTGACCTTGAGGTTACTTACCTTACTGACGAAGAGCGGGAACAAGTTGTTGCGGCATTGCGAGCCGATGCTGAAAAATATTCAGAATTGCTGCAAAAAGTCATCATAACCGCTGAGTCTGGTAGGCAATTCGACGGAGCCCAATTCTTTGGAATGGTCAACAACCTCGAAAATCAAGTATTGGAATGGCCATTGGAAAGAAATCTCAAGACAATTGAAGCGATTATAGATCGAATAGACACCCTAATAGATGCTGTCCCCAAATACTATCAATTGTATTATCTAAAAGGCAGAATTTGGCTTCTAGCCCTCATTCCCCGCGAGAATTATATCATAAGCAAACGAGAGATAATCGACAGCGACCCTGAGTTAATTCTGATAAAAAAACAGATATTTGACACATATGGAGTGATTGAGGATTGCCATATTAAGGCTTTGGAACTTATTGAATCGATTATAAAGGAGCAGTCTTCAATACCGGTTAGTGCCTATCTGACCGTTATGAAAGGCTCTCTCGCTACACTATTCCGCCGCCATGCTGCATTCCTTGCGCGATCTGCCGTTAGAACGGTTCGAATTGATGAACAGACGATGGAAAAGATTTACCAATTATCAATGCGCTCCCACCTGATATTCGGGCAGATGTTCAAAGAGGACATATTCATCGATCGATATACCGTCGGTATATCTTTAGCAAATTGGGCGAATGCGCTTAAGATTGTCCCTGGGCCGAAGGAACTCCCACTCCGTTATTATGAAGCCGCAAGAAAGATTTGCGGCGATGATCCAAGCATAATGGAGGGAATTGCCTATTGCCAGGAACTGGTCGCCAGGCAAAAAGCACAATAATACAAGGGTAGGTCGAAACCCTCGCGGTTTCGACATCTTCTCTGTTTTTAGCAGTGCCCCTTTAACGCTTCTTTTATCAATCCTTCACACATCGAATCGAGAAACCGTAGTGCTTATTATCTACTCCGTGGCTGACACCTGGGTCTTGCCAAAAGAAATAGTAGTTCCATGCTAAGTCAGCGGTGTGATCCGTCGCGGACCAAATGAATGCGCTGTAACCCATACTAAGGAAATCCACTCCATCGAAATAACGACAGCCGGCAGGTAACACGGAGAAACCACTCTCATTATTAGCCCCTGTGTTAGGACTGTACCAATGCATTGTTCCGGCTTCTTTCATTTTCCAACCAGCATAGCCGAATCCCCCAAGATAATTTATCAATGTCAACCAATCGGATTCATTTGGCACATGCCAGCCTGATGGGGCAATATTCCGGCTGTCGGCTGCCGCATACCAATTATAAAGCCTGCCATAGGTCGCAGCATTATTTATATTATTATCAAAGTCGCTGTAGGCTCCGGTTGTTAAGTTCGACCAGGCGATTGCGTCTGTTATATAGGGAATGGCATCGCCATTACTATAATGGGTCACCTGCAAATTCTCCGCCATCCACACCTGCGTGCCAATGGTAACTGTAAAGTATGCATTGCCATCAATGTCTGACACCATATGGCATAATGGTGCCGGGCCCGATCTATACAGGTAATCTATTAAATATGTTGCATCTAGTATATTCACGCTTCCTGATAAATTCACATCGGCCGATTGCGGCGGAATAGGCGGCGACCCCGATTTATAAAGATAATTAATGACATGACTGACATCAAGAATATTGATAACACCATTTCTGTTGGCGTCACCACATACACTTGCAAATGAGATCATCATAGGAACCAAAATAATTCCCAGCGAAGCCATTAAGACATATCTCATAATTACCTCCCCGATAATAGGAGAATTTCGTATTAATGTGGCGGTTCCGAACTCTAAACCAATTTAAATATACTAGTTCATTTAACTCTGTCAAATGGTCTTTTTCCCCCCATTTTGCAGTCAAGGGTAGGTCGAAACCCTCGCGGTTTCGACATCTTTTTGATTGACCTGCTCTCCGCCATACCGGAGTCCTATCAGACAGGTAACCCACCCCTTGGGGTGGGCGGCTATAATCTACCTCCCCGTGCAATTCCGATACCATTTCGATGTGCCTTGTCTCGCCGGGCCCATAGGTACAGAGAACTCTATTAATATGTACCAAAAGCCGATCAATTCCCACATTCACGAACCATCACACCAAATTACACTCAAACATTCCTGTAATCTCCGTCCGCTCAACCGCTTGAGCGAAAAGACGCAGAAAATGGGTCCCCCTTTTGTATCAGACAACAAAGCCAAATCTCCCGCATCACCATACAAAATAAACGCTTACAACCAAAATCGATTGGCTCCGTTTCATGCCCCATATTGTGCGCCAAGAACTTATGATCGCCCGTTTCCATCGATATCCCCGTCACCCATAAAAAAACCGCCCGGCTCCTGCCGGGCGGCTTCCAAATCGATGTCTCAATCCTCGCTATTGATCGACCTCATCCACATTGGTCTTCGGGCGCGTTATCCGCTCCACTTTCTCCTCGATCTTGTCCGGATGCTTCTCTTTGAGTTTCCCTTTGTACTTCTTGAGTTGCGTCTTCACCTTGTCCACGGCCATCTCGATCGAGGCGTACATATCATTGGAATCGGCCTTGCCGGTAATGCTCTGATTATAAACCTTGACCTTGATTTCGGCGCTCTGACGGTACTTCTCGACATCGAGAATGACATCGGCCGAAATAATGTTCTCGAAATAACGTGTCAGCCCATTCAGTTCCCTCTCTATGTTCTCTTTCAACTGCGGAGTCAGGTCAAAATGCCTCGCGGTAATTTCAATGTTCATCGCTACAACTCCTTTCCTGTTTGGGTCAATAAACCGGTTTGCTTTCGAAATAATGCTCTGCCTTTATAAACCGACGCGTCCCCGAAGTCTGGCGCAATACCAAAGACTGGGTTACGGCTCCGCCGGCATGGAACACGACTCCCTTCAGGAGATCGCCGTCGGTTACACCCGTAGCGGCAAACATGATCCCGTCGCCGGACGCCAATTCGTCGGTTTGGAAAACTTTTTGAATATCGTTAATCCCCATTTTTTTCGCCCGCTCCATCTCTTCCTTGTTGCGGAACACCAGCCGCCCCTGCATCGACCCGCCGATACAGCGCAAAGCCGCCGCCGCCAGAACCCCCTCCGGCGCTCCGCCGATCCCCAGAAGCATATCGACTCCGGTGTCGGGAAGAGCCGCGGCAATTGCCGACGAGACATCGCCGTCGGCAATCAGATGAATCCTTGCCCCGGTCTGGCGCACCCGACTGATCAGGTCCTGATGCCGATCCCGATCCAGAATCACCACTGTCAGATTGGAAATTTTGAGCCCCAGCGCTTCCGCCACTCGCCCGATATTCTCTTCGGGCGATTTGTCGAGATCGATCGCCTCGGCCGCTTTCGGCCCGACCGCGATTTTTTCCATGTAACAATCGGGAGCATGAAGCAATTGCCCGCGGGGGGCAATCGCGATTACCGCCAAAGCGTTGGGACGGCCGTACGCCACCGAGTTGGTGCACTCGAGCGGATCGACCGCGATATCGACCAGCGGATTACTTCCCCCGCCGACTTCCTCGCCGATAAAAAGCATCGGGGCCTCGTCCCGCTCGCCTTCGCCGATGACAACCGTGCCTTTGAAGGGAATGCTGTCGAGAGTGCGGCGCATCGCTTCGGTCGCGGCCCGGTCGGCGTCGTTATGGGCGCCGCGTCCGACCCACTGCGCGCTGGCCAGGGCGGCCGCTTCGGTTACACGAACAATTTCAAGTGCCAGATTCCGATCCATCGAGTCCTGTCCTTCCTATGGGCAGAGATATTCCGGCCCGAAAGCCGTTCATATGAGGATTAAAATTTATAACGAACAATTCTAAACCATTCTCTTCCGAAAACGGGCCGGAGGAATCTTCAGTTCCTCCCGGTATTTAGTTACTGTCCGGCGCGCCAGCATGATTTTCTCATCCTGCAGTTTCTGGAAAATCTCCTGGTCGGAGAGCGGATGCTCGGCGTCCTCGGCCCGGATTATCTCCTCGATCCGATTCTTGACATGTCGCTTGGAGATATCCTCGCCCTCTTCGCTGGCGATACCGGAATTGAAGAAATATTTGATCTCGTAAACCCCCTGAGGTGTTTGCACATATTTGCCGTTGGAGACCCGGCTGATCGTGGCGACATTCATGCTAACCTTCTGGGCGATATCCTCCATGATCAGCGGTTTCAAAAAGGCCGGCCCCTTTTCGAAGAAATCTTTCTGCTCGTCCACGATCGCGTCCATCACCCGAATCATGGTGGTGCGGCGCTGATTAATGGAGTTCAGAAGCCAGCGGGCCTGCTCCAGTTTTTCCCGGACATATTTGCGCGTATCCTTGGTGATTTTGCTTCCCGGCTTCAGCAACTGACGGTACCCCGGGTTGATCCGCAGTTTCGGGAAATTCTTGTCGTTATGATACACGATATATTCCTCGCCGAGACGGTCCACGATCAGGTCGGGGACAATCGGTATGGCCGAGGATTCGAAACGCCCGTACGCCGGCGTGGGGGAGAGGGTCTTAATCAGGTCCATCGCCTGCTGGGCCTTCTCGAACGGTACCCCCATGGCGCGGGAAATCTGCAATATCGATTTTCTATCGAGGACATTGATATATTGGTCAACAATTTGATACGCCAGCGAATCCTTGTACCCTTTTTCCTCCAGTTGTATCATGAGTGATTCCCGCAAATCGTGGGCGCCGACTCCCGGAGGATCGAATGACTGTATTATTTTCAGGACTTTGTCGACTTTTTCCAGCGGCAGTTTAAGTTCATCGGCCATCTCCTGGTTGGAACAGACCAGATACCCTTTGGGAGAGATATTGCCGATGATATATTCGCCGATGAGATGCTCATCCTCGGATAATTTCATGAAGGATAACTGTTCGAGAAGATGGTCGTAGAGCGATTTTTCCATGACCGGAACGCGCTCGAAGGTCTCTTCTTCTTCCTTGTTGAAATTACTGCGGTACTTGAATTCCTGGTCATCGCCGAGATAATTCTCCCAGTCGATTTTGTCCAGTTTGGGGTCGATCTGATTGTCTTCCTGAGGAAGAGAGGAATCGTCGTCCCGCTCCGAAGTTTCCGGCGTTTCGACCGGCTCCAGTTCCTCAAGCATAGGATTGACAGACAGCTCATGACGAAGGGTCTGTTCCAATTTCAAGATAGGCATCTGCAACATCTTCAAAGATTGGATAAGTTGCGGTGCCAGAGTCTGTTTGAGCTTGAGCTGTAATCCGAGTTTCATAATTAACGCTTTATCCTTTAACGATTTATGCTGTTTGTCCTCACCTTCGCGTCATATTCTAAATTATCGGCCTGATCGCCTTTTTTTTTAGATTTATCTTTTTTTCGCCGCCGCTTCTATAACATTATACAATAATTGTTCAGTCTTCACGCTCAGTTAAGCCGGAACTTCTCACCCAGATATATCTTACGCGCCTCCGGATCCTCCGCCAGGAACTGCGAGGTGCCGTCCTTCAATATTTTCCCGTCGCACATTATATATGCCCGGTCGCAGATCGAGAGAGTCTCCCTGACATTATGATCGGTGATCAGGACACCCAACCCCTGTTTGGTCAACCGCGAAATAATCTTCTGAATATCCTCCACCGCAATCGGATCGATTCCTGCAAATGGCTCATCGAGCAATATATATTTCGGCTCTGTCACCAGGGTCCGGGTAATTTCAACCCGCCGCCTTTCCCCTCCGGAGAGAGTATACGCTTTGGCCTTCCTCAAATGGGTTATATCCAGTTGCGCCAGAAGTTCTTCCAGCCGTTCATTCTGCGCTTTGCGCGACATATGCCGCATCTGCAAAATCGCCCTGATATTCTCCTCAACCGTCAATTTGCGGAAAACCGAGGTTTCCTGAGCCAGATAGCCAATTCCCATCCCGGCTCTTTTATACATCGCCAGCCGGGTTATTTCCCTGTCGCCGATAAAGACTTTGCCGGCGTTGGGTCGGATAAATCCGATAATCATATAAAAGGTGGTTGTTTTTCCTGCCCCGTTAGGCCCCAGAAGACCGACAACTTCGCCCGGTTTCACGGTTATCGAGACACTGTCAACAACAACCCTTTTTCTATATTTTTTGACTAGGTCGACTGAGCTCAAATAGTCCATCTTCTATAGATAATATACGCCATATTATCATTAAAACAACTCAATTTTAAATTTCAGCATAATATTTGCTAAACTTGCCCAAGACTATTATTTTACAGGCCTTAAAAGGAAAACTTGAATCTTAAGAGGATATAAAAGATGAGAAGACTTGCCCTGATTGGATTGCTTTTTCCCCTGATTTTTCTGACCTGTTCCAAACCTGCCGTTGTCAAGGATCAAACCAACTTTGATAAGGGCCTGGCCGCCCTGGCGGCGGGAAATCCCGACGAGGCGCTTAAAATCTTTCGCCAGTTGACGACAACCGATGCCTCCTCGCCCGATGGCGCTTATGGTGAGGCCCTGACTTTTGACGCCGAGGGATTGCTGTATGAAGCCATCAGTTCCTATCAAAATCTGATAGCCAAAGAGAAAGACTTCGTTCCGGCCTTAAGATCGCTGGCCATATTGAGTCATCGGGCTGGTCTCGACGGCTTATGTGTTTCTATGCTGGATCAATATCGCAAAGCGGTCGGCGACAGTGCCTCCATTTTGGCGCTTCGAGCCGACGCCCTGATCTCTTTGGGTTATTATAAAGATGCGGAAACGGCTGTTAATGAGGGACTTTCCAAATTTCCCGATGACCCCGAAATGCAGGCGGTCGCCGCCAAGTACTATCTTCATAGCGGCAACCCAAATAAGAGCCGTCAGCTGATTGATGAAGCCCGCGATGCCGGTTCAGATCTGGCCGGCCCCCTGAACCTTCTTGGTGAATATTATGCACTCATGGGACAAACCGATTCCGCGGCTCAGTATTATGAAAAATCTCTGCAGGCCGATAAAGATAATTTCTATCACAAGGCCGATATCGCCGAAAAACTGCTGGCGATCGGCTATGACTATCCCGCCGAGACGTTGACAGATCAATTATTGAAAACCAACGGCAAATCGCATCGCGCCATCATGCTGAAAAGCTCCATCTTTAAATTTCGCGGAAAATCCTGGAACGCCCTCGATACCTACGGTGCAGCCGCCGTCGTTCTTCCCAATTCGCCCACCGTTCTCTCTCACGAGGCCATTTTTTACTACGATGTTTATAACAGCACTATCGGCGAGACTTACATGAACAACGCCATCGATATTATCGAGAGAGACTCCCTGCCGGTCGGTGTCTTGGTCGATGTTCAGTTGAATTGGATAAGGGCGATGGAAAAGACCGGAGCCAATTCGCAGACACCGATGCTTCTTCGTATGCTGATCGGCGCCTTTCCTCAGGACTATCAGGTCATAGAGATGGCGGCGCAAATTTACCTGAAATATGCCCCCCCCGATTCGACCCGAAAGATGCTGGAAATTTTCGAGCAGGCGATTGCAAATAATCCGGTTCGTCTGGCGGAAGCCGGTGGGATTTATGCCCGAGCCGATTCTGCAAGTGCGGCGACCCGCTGTTTCTTTAAGGCTCTTGAGATCGATAAGATTTCCTACGCTTCCATGATAGGCCAGGCATCGCTCTATGTAAAGCAGGACGGGTCCAATACCGCAATTGCATTTTTGGAAAAACAGGGAGAGCCTGCTGCTTCATACCCTTTGATCGCGAATGACAAGATCACTTACTATTCTGATAACCGCCAATGGGACCGGGCCTTGAATATAGCGGAAAGACAAGCCGGCCTCGGCCCTCGCGATCTGAATCGATTCAGAACGGCGATAAATTTGGCCATTCAAATCAATGATAAGGAAAGAGCCCTGAAATTAATAAAACAGTGCGTTGACTTCAATTCCGGGATCCCTGCCGGATTTGCCCTGGCCGGAGAATTTTACATAGATATTGGAAAAGCCGATGAGGCCGCCGAGTGTCTGTCAAAGGCGACGGCTCTTGATTCTCTCAGCGTTCCCGGATTTATTTTGGAAGCGCGGCTGGATACGCTTCAGGGGCGGTATGACGACGCTCTGAGAACATATCGACGGGCCATCGCCGCGGATCAATACGCCGGTGAAGCCATTGACGGATTGGCAACCGTATTAATCGAGAAAAAGAACGATTATGCCAACGCCGCCAATGAGATGTCGTCGGCCATCGCCACCGATCCCTCAAACCCCAAATTCCATATGACACAGGGCTGGGCTTATTACAAAATGGGGCGGTACGATCTGGCTCGGGGCAGTTTCGAGAAGGCCCTTAAGTTCGATCCCCGAAATCCTCTGATCAATTACTATGCGGGAATAAATTATTTTAAGGACAAAAAACCCAATCAGGCCGGAGAGTGCCTTAGAAAAGCACTGGCGGGGAAACTTCCCGATCGGCTTCGTTCCGAAGCAGAAAATACCCTTCGCGATTTATAGAAATATTCAAAAAAAAAGCGCCGGTTATCCGGCGCTTTTTTTATCAGCTTCAATCAGGCCTTTCCGGCTGAATCAAATAGATGCATTTTACTCATGACCACCTTCTTCACGGCGTCGCGGGCCGGGCCGAGAACTTTGCGCGGATCGAATTCTTCCGGCTTGGTGGCAATGACTTCGCGTACCACCCCGATCCAGGCGAGGCGGAGATCGGTATCAATATTTATCTTATTGATACCCAGGGAAATCGCCTTCTTGTATGCCTCATCGGGCACTCCCTTGGCTCCGGGCAATTTGGCGCCATATTTTTGCGCCCGGTCCAGAAGTTCCTGCCCGACGCCACTCGCTCCGTGAAGAACCAGCGGTATATTCACCCGCTTTTTGATTGCGTCGATACGATCAAAAGCCAGTTTGGCCTCGCCTTTAAACTTGTATGCTCCGTGGCTCGTTCCCACGGCTACGGCCAGGGCGTCGCATCCGGTTTGCCTCACAAACTCCACCGCCTGATCGGGATCGGTCAGTTTCGCTTCATTCTCCGAGACCGAAACATTATCCTCGATTCCCCCGAGCCGTCCCAGTTCCGCCTCAACGGCGATATGCTTGGGATGCGCCATTTTGACCACTTCCTTGGTAATCCGGATATTTTCTTCAAACGACTCGTGCGAGGCGTCAATCATCACTGATGTAAAACCGCCGTCAATACACTTCTTGGCATCATCGATAGTGGCGCCGTGATCCAGATGAAGAGCCACGGGGGCGGTCATCTTGGATGCTCCGGTCCGGACAATATTGACCAGATAGTCGAATCCGGCGTACTTAATGGCCGATGTCGAGGCCGCCAGAATGATGGGTGACTTCAATTCCTCTGCGGCTTCCAGAGCCGCCTGTATGAATTCCAGGTTGTTGACATTGAATTGTCCGATCGCATAGCGCTTTTCATTGGCCGGCTTATACATATCGATCAATGAAACCAGTGGCATATCTAACTCCTTTCAATTTTCATTTCATTGCCGGGACAGAGCCAAGGCCGTCCCTGAAAGTCAATCTTATGGAGATTTATGGCTATAGTCAAGTAATATGGATTATTACCGGAAGGAAGAGAAAGAAAAATCACTTTTTCTGTACTTCGCCCGTCATGGGAACGAATCGGACCGGGATTACCGCTTTTTTGATGACGCCGTCTTTGGTCTTCTCGATAAGATAAAGCTCCTGGCTGAAATCGCCGACCGGGATCACCATCCGCCCCCCTACATTCAATTGATCAATCAGCGGCTGGGGAATTTTGGGCGCCGCCGCCGTGACAATAACAGCATCAAACGGGGCCTTTTCCGGCCATCCGAGATAACCGTCCCCGGTTCTTACCTCAACATTCTTGTATCCAAGAGAATCCAGAAGCCGCTCGGCTCTATCGGCAAGCGACGGGATAATTTCGATGGAATAAACCATTTTTCCTATTTCCCCGAGAATCGCCGCCTGATACCCGGAACCGGTGCCGATTTCCAGAATCCGGCAACTGGAGTCGATTTTCAGGAGTTCTGTCATCAGGGCTACGATGTACGGCTGAGAAATAGTTTGATCCTGACCGATCGGCAGCGGGCCATCGGTATATGCCTCGGCCCGAAATTCCTTGGGAATAAATAAATGTCGTTTGACCTTCCCCATCGCTGCCAGAACTCTATCATCGCTGATGTCCCGGGGAATCAATTGTGTTTCAACCATCTTAGCCCGGAGAGCGGCATAAGCGGAATCGGAAAACTCATTTGATTCTGTTTGCCCCACGCACGAAAAAAAGATTGCCATAACAATCAAATATAGAAATAAATAATGATAAAAGCGAGGGTTTACCACTTCCGCGCCTTTCGTTTCGACACCCTTCATAACCGATTTCCCTCCTTACAATTTAATCCCGTTTATTTCCTTTAGCCAGAGTTTGACAAGTCCGGCAATTTTGGGCGAGAGTTTCTCCGGCAAACGGCCGCTCCCGACAGCATTTTGATAGACATCCAGTCCCCGCCGGGTTTCCTCCACCGTTAGAATTTCGGCGTGCGATTCAAAATAACTGTCCCGAAACTGCAGAGTCAGACGAATCAATTTCCCGAAAACCGCCATCGATTCCGATGAGATATAGCGATTTTCCTTCAGGATTTCCCCGAAAAAATGCCTTATTTCATCTTGCTCCATAAACTGCCCGCACATTTAGAGGCTATCTTATCCATTTGCCGACTTAGAAGCACTTTCCTTTTCCAGCGTCTCGCGTAATCTCGAATTCACGATTTGCCCGGAACGGGTCACCATTGTTTCCCTGACAATTTCGTCATTCGGATCGATTGCGAGTTTGCCGTCTTTCAGAAGATACTGAAGGAAAGTCACGATATTTTTGGAATACATTTGGCTGGCGTGAAAGGGAACCGATGACGCAATATTCACCGGGCCGATGATAGTCACACCATTAATGACAATTGTTTTATCCGGCTGGGTCAGGGCGCAATTGCCCCCTTTTTCCGCCGCCAGGTCTATGATTACTGAGCCGGGCGCCATGCCTTCGACCATCTCTTTGGTAATCAATATCGGCGACTGCTTGCCCGGGACGAGAGCGGTGGTAATGACAACATGACTGTCGGCGACCGCTTGCGCCAGAAGCGCCCTCTGCTTGCGATAAAATTCCTCGTCCATCGCCTTGGCATAACCGCCTTTATCCTCGGAATCGGATGTCTCCAGCGGCAGTTCTACAAATTTGGCGCCGAGGCTTTCTACCTGCTCTTTCACGGCCGGACGAATGTCGTACCCCTTGACCATGGCGCCCAGGCGATGTGCCATCGCAATCGCTTGAAGACCGGCTACCCCGGCGCCGATTACAAAGACCTTGGCCGGCGTAAGGGTCCCGGCTGCCGTCATCGACATCGGAAACATTCGGGGCAACGTATTAGCCGCTATCAGAACCGCCTTGTACCCGGCTATCGTGGCCATCGATGACAAGGCATCCATGCTTTGCGCCCGGGTGATACGCGGCATCAACTCCATCGAAAAGGCCGTGACCTCGCGAGGGGCAAGCCGAGCGACCTCTTCCGGCTCCGCCAACGGCTCAAAAAAACCTATCAGCCATTGACCGCGTCGATAAAAGGCGACATCACTTTTCCAATTTTCTGGATTGGCACCTAGCCCCCGGATCTGCAGAATGACATCGGATACTTTGAATAATTCCTCCCTGCTCGGGGCCAGCGAGGCCCCTTTTTCGGTGTATTTATGGTCCGGAAAACCGGCTTTCGTGCCGGTACTTTTTTCTATCATGACATTCATTCCGGCTTTAACTAAGGGCGGTATATGGTCGGGAATCAGGGCCACTCTGGCCTCCCCCGGGAAGGTCTCCTGCGGAACACCTATTGTAATTGTTTTATTTTCGGATCCTGGCATTATATCCTCCATCCTGAATTGCAGGTCTTTCTTTTCTGGAAATCATCAAGGTAGTGCCATATATTGACTCTGATTCCCTCATCCCTTATACGCATAACGGTTTATCCTATTGGGTCGATCTTCAAGACCGGTGGCCCGCATTTTTCTATCGCATGGTTCCGCAAGCCGTTTCAAAAAGGCTTAATTTGTCGCACTCTGAAACATTGCCCGCGAGCCATACCAATGGCAATTTTGGTACAGTTTTAGTCTGCCGTCAAGCGAAAATGTTAAGGCGGTTTTGGTTCGGTCGATTAATTGAGTAAATTGCTGCGGTAGGAACTGTAAGCAGCTCTAAAAGGGGTAGCCGTCCGGCAGTCATGCCATTGGATGGGATAAATTCGCACGGACAAAAATGATTGTTATGAATAGTACAATTGAACATAAATCGGGTTGATGCTAAATGAAAGAACTCGAAACCTTGATTGAGACGGCCGCGATCGACCTTGTCATGGTCAGTCTTGACGATTTGCCGTCGCTGGCCCGGTTGCATGATGATTTCCTGAACGCCGCCAAAGAAGCCGGGGAAACGTCAGGTCCGGTTGGAGAGGCTTGCCGCAAACTGGCCGACCTTGTAGAAAAAATTGTCCTTGGGGAAATTCCCGAAGGTGATCGGGGACATATAATTGATGTTCTCAACGACGCCGTGGCGGCCCTGCAGGGGCTGGTTCGGGATCATCGTCAACTCTCCGAAGTATTGTTTCCGAAAGAACTGAATCTTTCGTTGCCCGGTGAGGCCATGAAGCCAAAAACCGATGTCGCTCTCTCTCCGGAATCCCCGGCCTCTGCCGAAAACAAGCCGGACAAACCTGCTAAAATGCGGCCTGCGAGTGCGCCTCAGGCGCCGCGCAAAGATGAAGCCCGGGACCAATCCCTCATTATAAATCTGGAATCGGCCGACACCTCGCTTTTGGGCGATTTCATTAATGAGGCCCGCGAGCATTGCGCCACTGCCGAACAGATGCTGATGGATCTCGAGACCGATTGCCGGAATCAAGCGGCCATCGACGCCATCTTCCGCAGTTTCCATACCATCAAAGGCGCCGCCGGCTTTTTGGATCTCAAACCTGTTTCTGTTCTGGCTCATGAGTCGGAAACTCTGCTTGATTTCGGACGGAAGGGAACTCTGACCATCACCGGTCATATCGCCGACACTATATTTGATGCTATCGACGTTCTGAGAAAACTCCTCGAGGGGACCGAAATGGCTCTCAAGAATGGAGGAACATTCGATGGCACTTCCATCACCGTCCCCGTCCTGGCCAAATTAAGACAACTCATCGAGCATCCCGACCAGGTTCCGTCCGAACCGCGTCCCGAGCGCGTGGGTGATATCCTGATCCAAATGGGTGCGGTTTCTCAACCTCAAATCGATGAGGCCCTGACCAAGAAAAAAAGCACCGATGAAAAACTGGGAGAAACTCTGGTAAATCAGGGTATCGTGCCGGCCAAGGTGGTCGCTCAGGCCCTGCGAAATCAACAGCAGGTGATCAAGGAGAAAACCGGCACCGGGGCCGTCAAGGAAGTCGTGAAAATCGACACGGAACGGTTGGATCGTCTGGTCGATACTATCGGCGAACTCGTGATCGCCGAATCTATGGTCGGCCAGGATGAGGAGATTCTGGGCATCGTTTCGCCTAAAATCGCCCGCAATATCTCCCACTTGAATAAGATTACGCGCGAATTGCAGGAGATGGGAATGGCGATGCGACTGGTCCCGGTCCGTCCCACTTTCCAGAAACTGGCTCGTGCCGTCCGAGATCTCACCAAAAAATCGGGCAAAGAAATCGAACTGATTCTCTCCGGAGAAGATACCGAAGTCGACCGCAGTATTGTTGAAAATATCGGTGATCCCCTGATGCATATGATCAGGAACTCCGTGGATCATGGAATCGAAACGCCGGCGGATCGAGTTCACTCCGGAAAATCGCGTAACGGCAAAATAACCGTTCGTGCCTATCATAAAGGGGGCAATATCTATTTTGATATCGAGGATGACGGCCGCGGCCTTAATAAGGACAAAATTCTGGCCAAAGCCCGGGAAAAAGGATTAATCGAAGGCAACAAAGAATTGACCGATAAAGAAATCTACGGCCTGATCATGCTTCCCGGATTTTCCACTGCCGAGAAAGTCACTGATATTTCCGGCCGCGGGGTCGGAATGGATGTGGTCCGCAAGAATATCGAGGCGATGCGGGGACATCTGGAAATTCAGTCGATCTCGGGCAAAGGCACTCTGTTCCTGATGAAATTGCCCCTGACGCTTGCCATCATCGATGGTATGCTGGTCAGTGTCGAGAATGAAAAATTGATCATCCCGACCCTCTCTATCGTGGAATCCCTGAGTCTGACTAAAGAGATGATATTCACCGTCACCGGGCGTGCCGAAATGATCGATCTGCGCGGCGATCTGCTTCCCCTGATTCGGGTCAATGAATTATTTGAGTTCAAACCGGTCCAGGGGATATCCAGAGATAAGACCGTTGTGGTGGTCGAAGACGGTTCCAAACGGGTGGGACTGGTCGTCGATAAACTGCTGGGCCAGAGACAAACTGTCATTAAGAGTCTTGGTCCGATTTTCCGCGGACAGAAATGGGTGGCCGGCGGCGCCATTTTGTCGGATGGCAATGTCGGACTCATAATAGATGTCGGCGGGGTGGTCGCCCTGGCCGCACAATCCTTGCGGCCGGTGGCGGTTCGGGAAACCGAGGCCTCCGACCCCGAAGTTGAAGCGAAAAATAAAACTAACGATAAATGCAAACTGACGGAGAACGATCCCTGCACTCCGGAGACAGTTTTGGCGAGTTGATCACTGCCTGAAACACTGACTCCAGAAGGGAGGAGATTTATGAACGATGTGAGAAAAAGCAGTGAAAATAACAAAGTGGCCAATGGGAAGGCGGCCGAACGGGCTGGCAAATATCTCACTTTCAGACTGGCGGCTGAGGAATACGGCCTCGAAATTCTGAAGGTCCGGGAAATTATCGGATTAATGGATATCACCAAAGTTCCGCGCACCCCTCAATATATCCGGGGCGTCATCAATTTGCGCGGCAAGGTCATTCCCGTGGTTGACCTGCGCCTGAAATTCGATATGGATGGCAAGGAAGACACCGAAGAAACATGTATCATTGTCGTCGATGTCGAAGGTGAGCACGGCTCTACTCTGATGGGTATTCTGGTTGATGCCGTTTCGGAAGTGCTGGACATTCAGGCCAACGAGATCGAGGACACTCCGGTTTTTGGTGTCGGGGTCGATACTCGCTTCATCCTCGGGATCGGAAAAGTCCGAAACACGGTCAAGATTTTGCTCGATATCGACCGGGTCTTGACGAATGTCGATGTCTCGATGCTGGAAAACGTCGCGGCCGAAAATACTGCCGCTGTCACGGAATCAGTTATTTGAAAGTACTGAAACGCGGTCGGTACAAGCGGCCGGAAAGTGAATATGAAAAAGGGGATAACGCAATAATGTATTGGGAGGTTACAATGACCAGAAGAATAGTTTGGTCCCTAATAGCCATCGCCCTCATAATTATGGCCGGATCGGTTCTGGCCGGCGACAAACCGTCGGTCGATCTGAAATGGTACGGCTATTTCAAGTTCGATGGGGCGTATGACCGTAACATGACCAGTCACGGGAACTTCGTGATGTGGGTACAGCCGGAAACACAGCCGGGTCATGACAATCAATTTAACATGACGGCCAATGAGACCCGCTTCGGCATCACCGCCACCGGGGTCAATTATAATAATGTGAAAGTAAGCGGTAAATTGGAATTCGACCTTTATGCCAGCATTACCGGCGCTACTATTGCCGAAAACAAAGCCATGCTGCAGTTGCGTCATGCTTATTTCTCGGTCGAGTCGAACCACTGGAAAATGATCGCCGGTCAGACCTGGGATCTTATTTCTCCTCTGAATCCGTCAACCCTCAATTATTCGGTTCTCTGGGGCGTCGGCAATATCGGCTATCGCCGCCCGCAGTTAAGCGTCTGGTACAATTTCAAATCGGGTAAAACGACCGATTTTACCATCGCCTCCGGCGTGTTCCGGACCATCGGAACCGATTTAACTCCGACCTTTACTCTGGCTCTGGGCGAAACGGCCGAGGGTGCCGATGACGGTACCGATGCCGCTATTCCTTCCTTCCAGGGTTTGATTGATATCAAGCATACTTTGGCCTCCGGCGGACAGATCCGCGGCGGTGTTTCGGCGCTGACCGGAAGACTGCAGGCCGAAACCAATCAGGGCCATGTTCAGAAATATAAAAGCTGGGTCGTTGCCGGGCATCTTTTGATCAATCCTACCAAGAATTATGGTTTCTCCGGCGAGGTTCACAAGGGTTCCAATCTGGGAAGTTACTTCGGAAATATCCTGAGAAGCAGCGAAGTCAACGGCTCCGCCGATTTCGGCGGCTGGGTTTCGGCTTGGGTTCAAGCCGCGCCCAAAACGCAATTGTCGGCCGGTTACGGTATGGATGATCCCGATAACACCGATTTCGCCAGCGGCCGCTCCCGCAACAGTTGCGTCTATGGTAATGTCCGTTATCAGTTGGTACCTCAGGTTACGGTCGGGCTGGAACTGTCCAATTGGGTGACCAATTATAAGAATGCTGAACCGGTCAAGGACCTTCGCGTCCAATCATCATTCATTCTGGGGTTCTGATTGTAACTACAATAATTAGGTATTTAAAATGTCTTTTGATCCTGGAATATGCACTAGGGGCATTTAGGAGGGAAAAATGCTGAATAAATTTAAACTCTCAACTCGGATTATGCTGTTGGGAATATCTATCGTCGTGGCTTTCGCACTCGTTCTGAGCTGGATTTATCCCAAATTCAAAGCCAGGATGTTTGATGCCAAATATGTCAAGACACAGCAGGTCGTCGAAGCGGCCTGGGGTGTCGTCGATGAATTTGTCAAAATGAGCAAAAACGGGACCATGACCGTCGAGGACGCCAAAGAGAAAGCCAAAGCCGTAATCAAGAACATGCGCTACGGTGACAACGAGTATTATTGGATAAACGATCTTCAGGCCCGTGTCCTCATGCATCCCATAAAGACGGAAATGGACAACACCGACCAAACCCAGTATGCCGACCCGAGCGGTAAGCGGATATTTGTCGAATTTGCCGATATCTGCCGCAGCAAGGGGGCCGGTTTCGTCGATTACAGCTGGCCCAAGCCGGGTTTCAGCAAACCGGTGCCCAAGATTTCTTACGTGAAATTGCAGAGCGACTGGGGCTGGGTCATCGGTTCGGGTATTTATCTCGACGACGTGCAGGCCGAAATGTCCAGTTTCTTCTATACCATTTTCAGCGTCGCCGCCGTTATTGTCGTGGCCAGTCTGCTGATATCGTGGCTCATGGCCAAATCGATTACGCGGCCGGTCAATCGCGCTATCGCCTCTCTGGAAAGCGGCGGGGAACAGGTCGGTTCGGCCTCCGAGCATATCTCCTCGGCCAGCCAGTCGCTGGCGGAGGCTACAACCGAACAGGCCTCGTCTCTGCAGGAGACCTCATCGGCTCTCGAAGAGATGTCGAGCATGACTAAGCAGAACGCCGAAAATGCCAAGCAGGCCAACATCCTTGCGGCCGAAGCCAGCGCTGCCGCCGATAAAGGCGCCCGGGCAATGGAGGGAATGTCCGGTGCCATCCAGGAAATTAAGCATTCGTCTGACGAGACGGCCAAAATCATCAAGGTCATTGATGAAATTGCCTTCCAGACCAATCTCCTGGCCCTGAATGCGGCGGTCGAAGCGGCTCGCGCCGGTGAAGCCGGCAAAGGATTCGCCGTCGTCGCCGAAGAGGTCCGCAATCTGGCCCAGCGTTCCGCTGAAGCCGCCAAGAATACCAGTTCCTTGATTGAAGGTTCTCAGAAAAATGCCGAGAACGGCGTCCGCGCCACCGAGGAATTTATCGGCATTCTCAATGACGTGACGACTTCCGTAAAGAAAGTCACCGATCTCATTGCCGAGGTTTCCGCGGCCAGTAACGAACAGGCCCAGGGAATCGAACAGGTCAATGCGGCCGTGTCGCAGATGGATCAGGTGACTCAGCAGAACGCCGCCAATGCCGAGGAGTCGGCCTCCGCTAGTGAAGAACTCTCGGCTCAGGCCCAGCAGCTTCAGGCCATCGTCCGCGAACTGACTATGATCGTTGATGGCTCGACCGCCCGGCAGAAAGTCGATACCTACAATCCATCAGTCAATCGTACCGCATCGACAATGCCTCAGTCGGGCGTCAGCAAAACGCGGCAGGTCCGCGAACGAATTCATAATATGGCTGAACACCACAATGAAAAAATGCACCGTCAGGCGGTACCCGCCAAAAGTGCCAAAAAGACGACTAAAGCGGAAGAAGTGATACCGCTGGAAAAAGAAGAGGTCGCCGAATTCTAAAGCCGACCTGCATTCTTGATGAAACATCGGGCGCGGAGTACGAAACTTCGCGCCCGAAAGGATAAGTGTGACGGAAACTGCTGAAAATAAGACTGCGCCGGTAACCGCGCCGTTCGAAATTAAAATTGCCGGGGATGGATTATCCGTTTTGCTCTCGTTGGATAGATCCATACTACAGAACGGCAACTGGCACGGTCTGGTCGAAGAAAAAATGAAAGAGATGGGAATATTAAGTCCTCCGGATTGGGAAAGGGCCGATGCCGTGATCAATGAATCCGGACAAGACCGAATTGTCGACATAGTTGTCGCTTCCGGAATCCCGCCGGTTCCCTCGGAAGACGGGCGCCTGGAATGGACCGATGATTATTTTACGGCCGGATATTATGTCGATCCCGTCACGAAGCGGACCGATTTCCATCAAAAGGTCGAAAAGACTTCTGTCGAAAAGGGCCAGCTTCTGGTCCGTATGATCCCCTCCCGTCCGGGAAAGGATGGACAGGATGTTTATGGTCTGCCGATTAAAGTCTCCCGCCCCCATAATATCGAACTGCGCTCCGGGCCCAATGTCCTGTGGGATGCCACTGAAAACGGCTATCGCGCCAAAACCTCGGGCAAGGTTCGCTTGAGCGGAAAAATCCTTGATGTCGATGAAGTCTTTTATGTCGCCGGCGACATCGGGCTCGAAACGGGCAATATAAAGCATACCGGGCAGATTGCGGTTAATGGCAACATTGAAGCCAATTTCAAGGTGGAGGCGACCGGCGGTGTCGACGTGCACGGAATGCTTTTTGCCAGCGATATCAACTGCGGCGGCAATCTCACCGCCCGCGAAGGAATCAACGAAAATAACACCAAGCGGGTCATTGTCGGCGGCAATACCGTAGCCAAATATATCCTCAATGGCGTCGTGGAATGCGGCGGTAATGTCGTCGTCGGTACGGAAATATTTCAATCATTCATAAAATGCTGCGGCGAAGTCCGCTGCGATGGCCGCATTGTCGGCGGGGAAATAGTCTCCGGACAGGGCATAACTGTAAACGAAGCCGGTTCGAAGGCCAATGTAAAAACTACCCTGGTCGCCGGTGTCAATTTTACTCTGATGGAAAAATTGAAAAAGAACAACGAAGACATAATCGGGTTGAAAGAGACAATTAAAAAATTATCGCCGATTCTGAAAAAACTCAAGGCCGGCATGGCGGCCCTGACTGCCGCCCAAAAAGAGGGCCTGATGGAGATAGAGTTCAAAATTACCGAAGCCGATGAAGAAATTAATTCTCTGGAAGAACAGAACAAAAATATCCGCAAAGAAATATTTGCCAATAAAGATGCCTATATCACCATCCTGGGGACCGTTTATCCCGGCGTCACCCTGAGGATATTTGACTCCCAGTACACGGTCGAAAATGCCCTCCTCGGGCCGATCGAGGCCCGTCTAGATCGCATGACCGCTGAAATTGCACTATCATCAGAACTTGAAAATAGAACGGAGCAAACATGAAAGCTGAAAACATCAATCCCTTTATCGAATCGGTCTCGGAAGTTTTTCAGAATATGCTTGACAGCAAAGTGGAGACCGGAACTCCGACCGTCGATATTGACGACAAAGGGGCCCCGGATATAATCGGTGTCATCGGGTTGTCCGGCACCGCCCAGGGTATCGTGGCCCTTCGCCTGCCGGTGAAGACTGCTCTGTCCGTTATCGGCAAGATGGTAGGAACGGAATTTCGCGGGGTCGATTCGTCCATAATTGATGGCGTTGGGGAATTGGTCAATATCGTGGCCGGAAACGCCAAGGCCAAATTTAGGGGACATTCCATCTCCCTCAGCCTGCCGACCGTCGTCCGCGGCAGCATATATAAACTGAACAACCTGTCCAACACCGTCTGGTTGACCGTGCCGTTTGACAGCGCTTACGGCGCCTTTTCCGTGTCCGTCTGCTTCAAACCGGCCGTCGTTTCCGAGAAGGAGGCAGAGCATGCAAGTGCTTATAGTCGATGATTCTCAGATAATGAGGAAAATCATCATAGGGGCTCTAAAAAAGTGCGGCGTCAACGATATCATCGAGGCCTCTAACGGGTTGGAGGCGATTGAGACTCTGGGCAAACAGGCCGATATCGGTCTTGTTTTGATGGATTGGAACATGCCGACCATGACCGGGATCGAAGCCGTCAAAAAGATTCGTTCCGCCAGTATCAAGACTCCCGTCGTGATGGTCACGACCGAGGCCGAAAAAGAAAAGGTCATCGAGGCGATAAAATCCGGGGCGAATGATTACCTGATAAAGCCGTTCAGTCCCAAGGATATCCAATCGAAGTTGGAAAAATTTCTGCAGTCATGACAAATGTTGAGACCGGGTGCAATGGATTAACATTGTTCGGAGCGTACGACAGGCGATAATATGAAAGAGACAACATTCAATAAGATTAGAGATCTTGTTTACGAGCGCAGTGGCATCTCTCTGGGCGACAACAAACAGGCGCTGGTCCGGGCTCGAATAGCCAAGCGGATGCGCTTCCTTAATATTGCCGACTATGCCGAATATTATCATTACGCCGTGGAAGATACCTCGGGCGAAGAAATTCAGCAGATGCTTGAGGCGATTTCCACCAATGTTACTTCCTTCTACCGGGAGCCGTCCCATTTTGACTTTATGCGCGAGTCCATTGATTCCTGGATGGCGTCCGGCAGGAAAGCTCTTCGTTTCTGGTCGGCCGCTTCTTCGACCGGCGAGGAACCGTACACTATGGCCATTGAAATCCTTGAAACCATAGGTAACCGGCCGGCCGATATAAAGATTCTTGCGACCGATATTTCATCGCGGGTCCTGGAGATTTCCGTGACCGGAGAATATACCGAAGACAAAGTGGCGCCGGTTCCCAAACATCTGCGGACGAAATATTTCACCCGCCACGGTCAAAATGGGCGGCATATTTATAGGGTCAACGACCGCCTGCGGGATATGATTATCTTCCGGCAATTCAATCTTTCGACCCCGCCGTACCCCATCAGGAAACAACTGGATATGATTTTCTGCCGCAATGTCATGATTTACTTTGACCGCCGGGTCCGTTCCGGCTTGATTCATGAATTCAATAGGCTATTGAAACCAGGGGGCTATTTATTGGTCGGCCATGCGGAAAGCATCACCGGTATGTCCGACGGTTTTCGGTGTGTCAGGCCTTCTATATATTTAAAGGTATAGTATATGTCCTTGATAGTTGTTGGAATATCGGACATTCAGGTTTCTTCCAATCCTGGCGATGTGCTGATCACATATTCGCTTGGCTCCTGCATTGGTTTGACGGCCTACGATCCGATCGCTAAAGTGGGCGGAATGATCCACTACATGCTCCCCCTGTCAAAAATATCTCCCGAAAAAGCCGAGGCCAAACCCGGTATGTTTGCCGATACCGGTGTCCCGTTGCTTTTGAAAGGTATTATTGCCAGGGGAGCCGCCAAGAGCCGCCTTATAGTCAAAGCCGCCGGCGGTTCGCAGTTGATGGATCAGAATAAAGTCTTCAATATCGGCGAGCGTAATTTCCTGATTCTCAGGAAAATCTTATGGAAAAACAATATTTTGATAAATTCCAGTGATGTGGGCGGGATGCTGTCGCGAACCATGCGGTTTGAATTGGATACCGGTCTGGTCACGATTAAATCGTCACATGGGGAGAACGAATTATGAAAACCAAAGAGAAAATTATATCCGGGATTTCATCCTTTCCGACTCTTCCCGTGATGGTCAACAGGCTCCTGGCTGTGCTCGGCGATCCCGAGTCGGCCGCCAAGGAAATATCCCGTATTATTCAAATTGACCCGGCCCTGACGGCCAATGTCCTTAAAGCGGCCAACTCCTCTTTTCTCGGGTTCAACCGCCCGGTGACCTCGCTGGCCGAAGCCACATTTCGTCTGGGAACGAAATGGATTTATCAAATTGCCCTGTCATCGCTGATATATTCCAATCTGAAGAAGCCCGCACCGGGATACGATCTGTCCAGCGAAGGACTCTGGCGGCATTCCACCGCGGTGGCGATCATGTCCGAGTCTCTCTGTACCTTGTCGGGGATTCGCGATGCCGGCACGATCTATACCGCCGGCCTCCTTCACGACATCGGCAAAATCGCCATGAGCGAATTCGTGGCGGGGAAATTTGATGAAATCCAGGAACTTGTCAATCAACGAAAATTGACTTTCGAAGAGGCCGAACTTGAGATTCTGGGAATCGACCATTCCGAGGTCGGGGCCATTATCTCCGAACACTGGCATTTCCCTGAATTGATCGTCAATAGCATTCGCTGGCACCATAATCCCGATTCCGCCCCGCAAATCGATCCCTCCCTTGATATTGTTCATGTCGCCGACTCCGTCTGCCTCATGGAGGGCTTCGGGCTGGGACGGGACGATCTGCAATATCGATTGAATGAAAATTCTATAAATAGATTGAGTCTTTCGGTGACGACTATTGAACTGGCCATCAGTCAAACCATACTGATGATGGAGCAAATGGAAAACTTGTTTAAGGAAATTCCGTCCACCGAAGCCGTCAGGAGATGAAATTATGGCATACAATATTCTTGTTGTCGATGATTCTAAAACGATAAGGTCCATTTTGGTGAAAACACTCGGGCTGACCAAACTTCAGATCAACCAGGTCTTCGAGGCCGCCAATGGCCAGGAAGCGCTGGAGTGTCTTCAGGCGAATTGGATCGATCTGGTCCTGACCGATCTCAATATGCCGGTCATGTCCGGCATCGAATTGATTAATGCCATGGCCAAAGACGGGATGCTCAAGGATATTCCCGTGATCGTGGTTTCCACCGACGGGAGTACGACCAGAATTGAGGAACTGAAGGAAAAGGGTATTCGCGAGTATATCCGCAAACCCTTCACGCCGGAGGCCATTGGAGAAATAATCGACCGAATTCTGGAGGCCGTCAATGAATGAATCCAAACAAAAAGAAATGCTGAGCGACATCCTCTGCCGGGTCTTCGAACAAACCGCTTTCCTCTTCCCCGAAAAGGTCGACCTTCTGGAAGGGATGTCCCTGGATGAATTTGAAATGCTTTCCATCAATCTGAAGTTTGCCGGCGACAGGGAAGGCGAAACGACCCTGATTATCCCCGTTGACCTCTGCCGCGAATTGGCCGCCAATCTGCTGGGCGAGGATCCTTGCGACGGGACCGATCGCGAAAAGTGTTATGATGCGGCCCGGGAGATGCTCAATATTATTACCGGTCAGATACTGACAGAAACGTTCGGGGAGAAGGCCCTCTTCAATCTCTCTTCGCCGCAAACGTCGGAACTGGCGCGGGACGCCTTTTTCGCCGGCTATGAACAAGGGGACTATGTTTGTTGCACGGTGGACGATTATCCGATTTTCGCCACCATGAAATTGAAAGAGAAAATTTATGAGCATCAAGGTACTGGTTGTTGACGATTCGGCGGTGGTCCGCAAAATATTCTCAACCGAATTGAGCCGCGATCCGCAGATAGAAGTGGTCGGGACCGCTCCCGATCCGTACATAGCGCGCGATAAAATCGTGGCCCTGCAACCGGATGTCCTTACGCTCGATGTGGAAATGCCACGGATGGACGGCATCACCTTCCTTAAGCGCCTGATGAAACATTACCCGGTCCCCACCGTGGTCGTTTCATCCCTGACCACCAAAGGCGGGGAACTGGCGATGGAAGCGCTCGATGCCGGCGCCGTGGATATTATGTGCAAACCGGGGGCTTCTTATTCGGTCGGCGATATGTCCGTCGAACTTATAGAAAAAATCAAGGCCGCGGCACAGGTGAAATTATCCAAAAGAGCCGAAGTTGCGGCCGGCTCCAAATCCGCCAAACGCCTGTCGCTGAGCAAAACCACCAATAAAGTAATTGCCATCGGCGCCTCGACCGGGGGAACTCAGGCCCTGCAGGCCGTCCTTTCAACTCTGCCGGCCAATACCGCCGGCATTATGGTGGTTCAGCATATGCCGGAAAATTTCACCCGTTCCTTCGCTAGTCGGCTCAATGAAGTTTGCGATATGGAAGTGAAAGAGGCCGCGGATGGCGATTCTGTCATGCCGGGACGGGTCCTGATCGCACCGGGCAATTTCCATATGATGCTCGCCCGCTCGGGGGCTTCCTACTACGCCCGCGTCTCCTCGGGACCGCTGGTGAACCGTCATCGGCCCTCCGTCGAGGTCCTTTTCAAATCGGTCGCCAAATACGCCGGGGCCAATGCCGTCGGTGTCATCATGACCGGAATGGGCGCCGACGGCGCCGAAGGTATCCTTGAAATGAAGAAAAACGGCGCCTATACCATTGCGCAGGATGAATCGTCATGCGTCGTCTTCGGCATGCCCAAAGAAGCCATAAAACTCGGGGGCATCGAAAAAGTCGACCCTCTCGATAAAATTCCCGGGGAAATCCTCGCACATCTCTGACCCTGTCAGAAATATTGATTATAAATTGAAAAGGCGGTCACATGACCGCCTTTCTTATCTCCGGTTTAATTTCGACATCAAGGGCAATTAAGAGCCGGTCCGTTTTTATAGAGAAAATTGATCAGGTATGATACATCGAGAATATTCGTTCCCCCGCTGTTGTTGACATCGGACGACTGAAGGGGAACCGGCGGCGGACCGCTGCGATACAAATAATTTATGATGTATGATACGTCAAGTATATTTACGCTCCCATTCGCATTGGCGTCGCCGCACATGAATTTGTTCACATAAAACTTCTGCACGACGGAATAATCCGAGGAATCATCCGTCGAAATTTTGAACGCCTTGGCCCGCCAGAAATAATACCCTTTGTTCAGGTCAGGGGTCGATAACGTGACAAATGTCGTGTCCGAGACGCCCGAGAAAAGAATATCGGTGAACAGGGAATCGGATGCGATTTCGGCGCGATACCGATCGTCATTGTTCTTCCATCCTGTCGCCCAGCGCAAAGTGGGGAGTCCGGTTGGAACCGAGTCACTCCCGACCGGCGAAAGAAGACGCGGCTCCAGAAGCGGAATATGCCAGTTGGCGCCGAAAACATCCTGATTTCCGTTGCGGGTATCGGTCCAGACCGCCATTACTTTATCATGAAAAGCGGTCACCCCGATATACTCTGCGATCTTCCCCGCCATCGGGCTCAGCGTCACCAGTAGCGGGTTGGTGTTGGGTGTGATTCCCGGGATCTCCTTGGCCAGAAGACCCGGATTGATGGAAACATCCGAAATTCTATGATTAGTCGTGAACGTCTCACCGCCGTCGAACGAATAGGCCGCGAAAACATCGAACTTGTAATGGTTCGGATCGGTGCGTTGGTCATAAAAAATGGTCACCAGTAAGCCCTCTTCATTAACAAATAGCCAGGGATGAAATTGATCGAACATCGCCCCGGGACCGGTATAGTCGTCATTGACATATATCGGTTCCGTCCAATGAGCGCCCCCATCCGTGGAGCGTATAAATTCTATATTATAATCCAAATAGGCGGTATTGGAGGTATCCATATTGGCATATTCGATATACAGGTTACCGTCGAACAGCCCGCCGGTAACATCGCCAACCGCCACCGGTTCGTTATAAACGTCGATACCTCCGTCGACAAACCCCCAATTTCCGAATGTAAATCGGATAATCGATGGTGCCGTGAATGTCACTCCGCCATCGGTCGATTTCACCAGTTTCAGACAGTAGTTACCGATACAATTGACCGTGTCGCTCATCCCGATCGCCGTCCAGGTGACATAAACCGAACCATCGGCGCCGGTAAAGGGATTGGCAAACTGCCCCCCTTCAAAAGATCCCGACCCGCAGGGATAGCTGAAACTTGTCACTGGTCCCACCACCAGGGGAGGATCGAAACTCACGGCTCCATTCGTGGAGCGGGCAAACATTATTTTATTGGGATTCGGAAACCGCGCCCAGGCCACATAGACATTCCCCAAGTACGGGCTCGCGGCGCTTCGATCGGCGGTAATAAACTGCTTATCTTCGAAATAGTGACCGATTGTCCCCTCGACCGTGTACGGTCCCACCCAGGAAGCCCCTTTGTCGGTCGATACGATGAAAGTGATATAGGACGAATCGTCCTGAGTCACGACGGTTGACTGATAGTCAAGGTAACTCATATAGAAATTGCCGGCGGCGTCAACAGTCAGGGTCGGATCGGATTGGCGGTCGAATTTCTGAAAATCCAGCGTCACCAGAGAGTCGATCCAGAAAGCGCCGCCAAAAACCGACCGTCCCACCCCAATTTGGCGGTATCCGAGACGGAAATCGCGCCAGTTGGCGACCAGCACATTGCTGTCAGTGGGGCAGAACCAGACCTGTTCCTCGTTCTGGAGCTGATATGATGTGGTTGAAATTTGAAGGTTTTCGGGGATTGGCGGGGCCGCCGATGCGGTGAGGAATGTGAGGAGAAAAATTAGCGCAACTAAGACCATTAACCGCATAATCATAAAGGACTCCCTTAAGGCAAGAAGTTTTGATTTACGGATAAAATATACCCTTTAAGTCCATTTCTGTCAACGAAAAATACCCTCAACAAAAAGAACTTGACAGCCCCATCATGGCACGATACCCTTCGTAATAAATCTGGTAACTTAACTTGATATATACCTATAGTCCGGAGGCATAAAATGGATTATCGCATTGAAATAGATACTCTCGGAGAAGTGAAGGTCCCCATTGATGCCTATTTCGGCGCCCAGACCCAGCGGGCAGTCGGCAATTTCCCGATTAGCGGCATTCAACTCCAGGCCGAATTTATCAGGGCCCAAGCCGTGATTAAATATGCCGCCGCCCGGGCCAATATGGAGGCCGGGGCGCTCGATAAAAAAATCGGCGGGGCGATTACCGTTGCCGCCGATGAAATTCTTTCCGGCCAAATGACCGATCAATTCGTCGTTGATATTTTCCAGGCCGGCGCCGGAACCTCGCAGAATATGAATATCAATGAAGTCATCGCCAACCGGGCCGCCGAAATCCTCGGCGGAAAGAAAGGCGAATACAAACTGGTTCACCCCAATGATCATGTCAATATGGCGCAGTCAACTAACGATACCATTCATGTCGCTATCCATATCGCCGCCGTGATGGAGACCAATCTGAAACTCCTTCCGGCGCTCGATCTTCTTGAAACGGAACTGACCAATAAAGAGAAGGATTTCGATCGCGTCATCAAATGCGGCCGTACCCATCTTCAGGATGCCGTCCCCATTCGCCTCGGTCAGGAATTTTCCGCCTATGCCGCCATGATGCGCAACAACAAGAAGCGAATCTCAGAATCTCTCGAGGGGCTCAAAGAACTGGTCATCGGCGGGACCGCCGTCGGAACCGGCCTCAACGCTCCTGAAGGATACCGGAAATTTGTAATCAGGCATATTAATGAAAAGACCGATCAGGACTTTCGTGTCGCCGCCAATATGTTCGAGGCGATGCAGAGTTTCGACGCCGTGGTGGAATTCGCCGGCGCCCTTCGTACTCTTATCACCGGTCTTAAAAAAATAGCCGATGATATGCGCCTTTTGGGCTCCGGTCCGCGCACCGGATTCAATGAGATTCAATTGCCGCCGGTCCAGCCCGGTTCATCGATCATGCCGGGCAAGGTCAACCCGGTACTGGCCGAAATGCTTAACATGATTTGCTCCCACGCCGTCGGAAATGATGCCTGTATTGTCCACGCCTCCCAGGCCGGGCAACTCGAACTCAATGTCATGATGCCGATCATCGCCTATAATCTCATTCAGGAAATACAGATCCTCGCCGCCGGGATGACCGCTTTCGCCGAAAAATGCATCCGCGGGCTGAAAGCCAATGAGGATATCTGCCTGCGGTTCGCCGAACGAAGCACCTCGCTGGCAACCGCACTGAATCCCATTATCGGCTATCATCATGCCGCCCGTTTGGCGCAACAGGCTTTTAAGGAAGATCGCTCCGTCAGAGATTTGGCTCTCGAACAGAAACTGGCCGACAAAGAGACGCTCGACAAGGCCCTCGATTTGCACCGTATGACGGAATCCCCCGAAGAATCGTAAGAGCTCCATAATAAAAGAGAAGGGCGGTCGATTTGGACCGCCCTTAATTTTTGGGAGAAAGTAACCCGGTCGTTCTATGGACCGGTGCTTACAGGGGATTGGGCATGCNCTTCCTGACGTTCCATAGAGCGCTTCCGGAGCCAGTCGTTCGTGGTCCGGGTGTTTTGCTCCACAGTCAGGAAAACTTTGATCAATTCGGCGGTCGTCAGGAGAAACACGACTACAATTCCGCCGGCGAGAGCCGTAATGCCGACCGCGATGATTCCGAGCGAGCCATACATGATAAGCATGCTCGACCGAAACACCGATATGCACGAGAGAACTGTCCCGATCGCGGCCAGGATGGCGAAGATTGTGATAATAGTCGAAAGAATCCGCAGCATCTTGAACGGCGGCTCACCATGGGTTACGGAAACGGCCTGACGCGAATAATCATTATCAAAACCGCTTGTCATATATTCCTCCCTTAATTAGGGGGTTAGGGATAATCGAGCCGGGGGCTCTTTATTATTATCGGCATGGCCCTTCACAAAATTGACCATTTGTAAGAATATGAACCATAGCAAGATAGCAGGATAACCGATTCTTTGCGGGGAAGATAAGGATCCTCTCGGAACCTGATAACGGGTTAAGGCGGACGCCCGCTCTTGACCAACCGGAAGTATAATCTTATATTTACGGCCGTTTTGTCAACTTTCAGTGAGGCCGCGTAAATGTACCCTGCTGTGTGATCGATGGCGAATTTTTCCATGAATATAATCCACCCTAAGTCATATTACCTCAAAACGGGAAGTGCTGCATGAAACAATGCTCTCTTTGTCTGGTGGCCGCCCTGGCCCTTATCGGTCTGTTCGGCACCACGGCGTCGGCACAGAATATCGACGCCAAAGAATATTGGCTGAATAACGGCATGCAGGTCCTGATGGTCGAGCGCCACGAAACTCCGACCGTTATGGCCGCCATCGCCGCCCGGGTCGGTTCCGCCAATGAAATCCCCGGAATCACCGGGATATCTCATCTCTTCGAGCATATGATGTTTAAAGGAACCAAAACGATTGGCACCAAGGACATCACCAGAGAACTGGTTATAATGTCCCAGCTCGATTCGTTGCGTGCCCTGATGCGGGGCGAAGAACGTACCATGCGCGAGGAATACCGCCGCGGGCAAATCAATGATATGCTGGCCCCCGAAGCCAAAACGCCGCGCTATCGCGAACTGGACAAAATCTTCGACAGTCTGGTCGTCGCCGAACGGCAACTCATTATCAAGGATCAACTCGACCAGATCTATAGCAAGAACGGCGGTTTCTTCATGAATGCTTTCACCTCCGAAGATATGACCGCCTATTTCGTTCGTATCCCCAGCAATAAACTCGAATTATACATGTGGCTGGAATCGGATCGCTTTCAGAACCCCGTCTTCCGTGAATTCTATTCGGAACGCGATGTCGTCCGCGAAGAGCGTCGGCTCGGTCTGGAATCGACCCCGACCGGTTCGATCGAAGAGGAATTTCAGGCCATGTTCTGGAAGTCCTCATCCTATGCCTGGCCGGTGGTCGGTTGGCCCTCCGATTTGCAGAGTATCACCCGCGAACAGGCCGACGCCTATTACAATACCTATTATTCTCCGAACAATCTGACTATGATTCTTGTCGGGGATTTTAAACCTGATGAGACCATTAAGATGGTCAAGAAATATTTCGAGCGGATTCCCCGGGGCAAAGTCGATCCGCCCGATGTCGTCACGCTGGAAGAAAAGCAGAGCGGTGAGAAGATGCTTCTGGCCGAGGCCGAAACCAGCCCCACCGCTGAAATCTGGTATCATACGGTCGCCTGGAAAAACAAGGACAGTTATCCCTTGCAGGTCCTCGCCGGAATCATGGGCGGAAAGACGGGACGGCTGTTCAAAAAGCTGGTCGAGGAAAAAGCCATCGCCAAAAGCTCGAGCGGCGGTGGGGGACGGCGGATGTTCGGGGGAGAGGCCCTGGCGGTGAACGCCAGTCAGGATTCCCGTAAATATGCCGGCGCCTTTGAAATTTCTGCCGAAGGTATCTCCGGCGTCAAGGCTGAACAACTGGAAGCGGCCATTAATGAAGTCGTCGACGATCTGAAAAACAATTCCGTTTCTCCCGAGGAACTTCAGAAGGTGAAAAATCAGATGCGGGTACAGAACATCCGGGCCATGGATATCATGTCCGGAATGGGCATCATATTCTATCTGGGGCAGAATGCCGCTTACGGCGACTGGAAGGAAGCCAATAATAATCTGAAAATGTGCGATTCGGTGACCGCCGATGATATCAAACGCGTCGCCAATACCTATTTTGCCCCCGACCAGCGCGATGTGCTATTAATTAATACTAAGGCCACCGCCGGAGGCGAGGACGAAGGCGGCGAAGATCCCCGCTTCGCCCAGTTCGTACAGATGATTCAAAAAATGAGCGATGCCGCCAAACTGGAGCAAATGATCGGCATGTTCTCGTCCCAGATGGATCAGGTAACCGATCCGAAAGAAAAAGCCCAGATGGAAAAATTGCTCAAGGTCGCCACCGACCATCTCCAAGAACTAAAAGCCGCCGAGCAGAAATAGAGCCCGGACCAGAGGAGAATATAAAATGAAATATATATCTTTGCGGAAATGGGGATACTGGGCGCTTCTGATGATTGCGATGACGGCCTTCTTTCTGCCGGCCCAGTCCGACGACATCGTCGCTCACCCCGACCAGTTGAAATTCAAAGATTTGAACTATCAGCCGCCGAAAGCGGCCGAGTACCGCCACACTTTGCAGTGCGGGGCGACCGCTTATATCATCGAGAACCACGAAACTCCGGCCTTCAACCTGACCGTGATGGTGCGGACCGGTTCCATTTATGAACCGGTCGAAAAGGCCGGGCTGGCCGATATGACCGGCTACCTGATGCGTAACGGCGGTGTCACCGGCATGACCGCCAAACAGATCGACGAACGGCTTGCTTATCTGGCCGGTGATATTTCGGTCCGGATCGATGATACCCGTGGGACCGCCAGTCTCTTCTGCCTTTCCAAGGATATCGATGAAGGAATGGGATTATTCAAAAAAATCCTGAAAGATCCCGTCTTCGATACCGCCGCTCTGAGCCGATACCGCACCGATGTCCTCTCCGAATTGAGTCAGCGTAACGCTTCAACCGAGGATATCGAACGGCGCGAATGGCAGTTCCTGATGTACGGTAATCATCCCTGCACCACGCCCCTTCGCCGTACCGAAAAATCGATCAACTCCATCACCCGGGACGACATGCTGGCCTTCCAAAAGAAATATTTCTTTCCCAAAAATTTCATCCTGGCCGTCTCGGGCGATTTTAAAACCGCCGATATTATTTCCAAACTCAGCGCCTTATTTTCCGGATGGCCCAGTCACGAACTGCAATTACCGCCGGTCCCGGATCAGATTCCCGATCCGAAGCCAGGTGTCTATATTGTCGAGAAGGCTGATGTCAATCAGTCCCGTATCCGGTTGGGCCATATCGGCGTCAAACGGGACATTCCCGAGCAGTACGCCCTTATGGTCGCCAATGACATTCTCGGTGGCGGCGGCTTTACCTCCCGTATCGTAAGCCGGGTTCGCTCCGATGAGGGCCTGGCCTATAACGCCGGCAGCGCCTTCGACCGCCCCGTCCTCTATCCCGGCACCTTCCGCGCCTGGTTCCAGACCAAGCATGCCACCGCCGCTTTCGGCACCCGGCTGATCGTGGATGAAATTAAGCGGATTCGCACCGAGAAATGCGATACCACCGTGGTAAATGACTCCAAATCCGGATTCATCGGCAACCTGGTTAATCCCTTCAGCAGTAAAACCAGTATCGTGAGTACTTTTGCCGACGATCAATACACTGGCCGTCCCGATGACTACTGGCAGAACTACACCAAAAACATACAGGCGGTGACGCCCGATGATGTCCTGGCGGCGGCCCAGAAATACCTCCACCCGGATAAGTTGGTTTTTCTGATTATCGGAAATGCTGACGAGATCAAAAAAGGCTCGGACAAACACCCTGAAAATATCGCCGATTTCGGCAATATTACTATCCTGCCGTTGCCCGACCCGATGACTCTGGAAGTCAAACCATAACCACACGATAATAGATTAACAAAGAGCCCCTTATTCCCGAGGGGCTCTTTCATTTATATCCCGCTTAAATCGAAACTTTTGCGACTTTGACACTTTGTTTTGCCGAGACGATATCGACCAATTTGTCCCCTATTGACCGGCAGGAAATCTTCTCTTATATTGCCTACCTAAGCACAAAAGCAAACACCAGAATTGTCTAATACGGGGAGATTATTATGATTAAAAAGGTCGGAGTAGTCGGACTCGGCCAGATGGGCGGCGGTATCACGCAGGTCGCGGCCCAGGCCGGATTTAGTGTTATTGCCAACGACGCCACCGATGAGTTTATCGCCAAAGGCATTCGCAATATCACCAAACAACTCGATAAGGCGATCGAAAAGGGAAAACTCGACGCCGCCGGCAAGGAGAAAATCCTCGGCAACATCAAAACCACCACCGAACTGGCCGATTTCAAGGATTGCGATCTGGTCATCGAGGCGGTCACCGAGAATATGGCGGTCAAAAAAGAAATCTTCGCCGAACTCGACAAAATCTGCCGCCCGGAGACAATCTTCGCCTCCAATACTTCCTCTCTTCCTGTCGGAGATCTGGCCGCGGTCACCAAACGGCGCGACAAGTTCCTGGGACTCCATTTCTTCAACCCGGTGCCGGTGATGAAACTGGTCGAGGTGGTCAAACAGTTGGATACCTCCGAGGCCACTTTCGAAGCCGCCTTCTCTTTCGCGCAGGCGGTTGGGAAAACGCCGGTGAAGGCCAAAGACTCGCCGGGCTTTATTGTCAATGTCCTCTTGATTCCATATCTACTCGATGCCATCCGCCAGTATGAAAACGGGCTGGCCACCCGCGAGGATATCGACAGCGCCATGATGCAGGGATGCGGCCACCCCATGGGACCGCTCACCCTCACTGATTTCATCGGTCTCGATACGACTCTCTATATAGCCGACATCTTTTTCGATGAATTCAAGGATAGCCATTATGCCGCGCCGCCGCTTCTGCGCCGGATGGTCAATGCCGGGTATCTCGGCAAAAAAAGCGGCCGCGGATTTTACGATTACAATAAATGATGATAGTGGGAGATTGATATGGAATACAAAAATATAATGGTCAAAAAAGAGGATCGTCTGGCGATTGTCACCATCAATCGCGAGAAGGCCCTCAATGCCCTGAACGACGAAACCGTAACCGAACTCCAGGACTTTTTCCGTCATTCCTGGATGGATAATTCTTTCGGCTGCGTGATCGTCACCGGTATCGGCAAGGCCTTCGTGGCCGGAGCCGATATCGCCGAACTGGCGGCCTGCGATGTCAAAAAAGCCGTCAAAAAATCGATGCTCGGTCTCTACCTGATGCAGACGATCGAGAATTATCCCAAGCCGGTCATCGCCGCGGTCAACGGTTTTGCCCTCGGCGGCGGGTGCGAACTGGCGATGGCCTGCGATATCCGTCTCGCCTCGGATAAGGCCAAATTCGGCCAGCCCGAAGTGAACCTCGGCCTGATTCCCGGCTACGGCGGCACTCAGCGTCTGGCCCGACTGGTCGGACGCGGCAAAGCCAAGCAGTTGATTTTCACCGGCGACATGATCGACGCCCACGAGGCGCATCGCATCGGGTTGGCCGATGAAGTCTATCCCGCCGAGGAATTGATGGACAAAGCAATCGCCATGGCCAAAACCATTCTCTCCCGCTCGCCCATCGCCGTGGCGACGGCAAAAGAGTGCATCAACCGCGGTCTCGATACCAGCATGCAGGTCGGCTGCGATCTGGAAAAAACCAGTTTCGGCAACATCTACGGCACCGAAGACGCCATGGAAGGTATGAAAGCCTTCCTCGAAAAGCGCAAGGCCGAATTCAAGGGAGCATGAACTCTCTGGGCGGCCGCCGGACGGCGCGCCGCCCTTTTTTTATGAATCGATTTTCTCAAGTGATGATCCGCTTTTTATCCTTAATATTTCCGGCACTATTATTATTTCCCGTCGTCAATGCCGGCGATTTGAGCGAAATTACTGACTCCCTTAACAGCCATCCGCCGGAATTGATCTACAGAATTGATATAACCGATGATACCATCTCTCTTGCTTACGCCACCGTCCATTTGAATAGGGGCACTCTCTGGCTCAGCCGGATTGATTCGGTTTCTAATTGCGCCGCCTTTTTCGACGGCGATGGCTCCTTTGTCTATCGTCCTCCCGATGATATGGAAACACAGCAGGTGCAGAGATTTTACGGTAGCGATTCCGCCATCGTGCCATTCGACGAGATATATTTCGCCTTTCCGTCCGGCTCCAAATTTCCTGCCGCATTTATTGCGAGGGCCGTCAAAAACGAGCCGCCCTTTGATATCAGAAATAAGTACAGCCGGATAATCAAAATACCGGAGCAAACTCTCAAATACAATCTCACTCTGGATATCTACAAAGCCGCCATCGAAAATCGTCAGAATTTTCTCTGGATCGATATCGCACAGGGCTCCGCTCACACCATTTATTCGTACAACCCCTATGATCGGGAGCAGATTTCTCTCTATCTTTATTCGCCGCGCTTTTCCGCCCCGCAACTGGTCTCCTCCTGTACCGACAGTGAAGCAGCCGTTCCGTTCCGCCACGAGTATGATTTATTTCATTATGATATCTCTCTCGACATTTCCACGACCGGGAAATCGAGTCTGTTCTGTAAGATGCAACTGGGACTCGAACAAAATGGTCTGAAACTTCTGCAATTTGGCTTCCCGGCGCAGTATGATGTCGATTCGGCCCTGTCCGGCGGCGAAAAGATTTCTTACTATAAGCAGAAGGACCATTCGCTTTTGACAATATCGATCCCCGATAATAATCGGGCCGGAGATACTATTACGGTCGCGGTCGCTTATCGCGCCAATCTGTTCTATCACCTGATCAACCGCGGTGTCGTGCAGGAAAATCTCATCCAGTGGTACCCGCATTGCGATTACCGCCATCCGGCCAATTTCGATATTAAGTACACCATCGATAAGGGGTACGATTTCATTTCGGTCGGCGAGAAACAGATAGATTCACTTCTCGACGGCCGGCAATTGCTGGAATTCACTACGGCCTTCCCCGTCACTTATGCTAGTTTCAATTACGGTCTCTTTGATACTCTGGCTTTCGTGGCGGACTCGATTCCGATAACCATTTATTCGCTTTCCCGCGCCCACGGCGGAAAACTGCTGAACCGGGGGAATATCAAGAAAGTGGCCGATGATATCCTCGGGGCCTTTAGGTTTTATTCCGAAAATATCGCCCCCTACCCCTTCAAGACCCTTGAAGTCGACGACATCTCGGTTGATTACGGTCAGAGTTCCCCCGGGATGGTGCATCTGGCGGGGGTGACCTACGACAAATCGGTTCACGGTGTCGATGACCTCTTCCGCGCCCATGAGACGGCCCATCAATGGTGGGGACACCTGGTGGTGCCGAAGACCTATCATGACGTCTGGCTGTCGGAAGGGCTGGCGGAATACTCGGCGACGCTCTATATCCAAACCGTCAAGAAAGAAGAAAAGCAGTTCCATGAACTCCTCGGGGCCTGGAAAAAGGCGATTACGACCAAAGGTGCCACCGCTCTCGGTCTTTCCGACGGCTACCGGGCCGGTGCGATTGCCCTGGGTAGCCGTCTCCGCTCGGAACTCTCGCCGGCCGATTACAATATCATCATTTATTACAAAGCTGCCTATATGCTCCATATGCTCCGCTACCAACTCGATTCCACAGATACCGATCCAGGAAATTTCATGCGCCTCCTGTCGGACTTCGCCAATCGCTACGGTCATAAGTTGGCGACAGGCGAAGACTTTATTGAAACCGTCCGCCCTTATCTTGGAGCGCGGACCGACCGATTCTTTAAGCACTGGCTCTATGGCTGGAAAATCCCCCGAATAGAAAAGAAGTATCAGAAAAAAGAGAATGGAAGCGTCACGCTGGATCTTTACGTTACCGATATCGACAGCGATTTCGAGACTCCCTATCCGGTTCGCTTCAAATTGTCCGACAACTCTTCTCTGACCGTCATCTACTCTCTGAAATTGGGGAACAATCACTTTAAATTTCATCCCGGCAATCGGCTGACCGTCAAAAATGTCGAATTTAATCCCGATTATGATATCCTCGAAAAGTAGTCGCCCAAATTAATCCTCTTTCAATTCGCGCGGAATCTTCGTAAAATTGCTGTATGGAACTGCTTTCGCTCTTCTTTACCTCGTTCATTGTCGGCTTCTCCGGCGCCATGATGCCGGGACCGCTTCTGGCGGTCGATATCGCCGAAACCCCCGCCAAAGGTTTCCGCACCGGGCCGATTCTTACCGGCGGGCACGCTATCGCCGAGGTGGCCGTGGTGGTCCTGCTGTCAATCGGATTGGCGGCGCTGGTGGCCGAAAATAAAGTCATCTCCAATGTTATTGCGGTTGTTGGGGGAGCGATGCTCATATTTATGGGAATCGGGATGTTGTATGATCTGTACAAATCCCGTATCAAAGCGAGCGCCGGGACATCGAAAGGCAAAAATTCCGGGCGGCTGGTGCTCGACGGTATCATCACTTCGCTTTCCAACCCGTACTGGTTTGTCTGGTGGGCCACCACCGGATCGGCGTTCCTGATTAAATCGCTCAAGCACGGCGCCGCCGGACCGACCGTTTTCTATTTCGGTCATATCCTGTCCGATCTGGTTTGGTATTCTTTCGTCAGTTTTCTCATCTGGAAAGGCCGGAAACTTCTGGTCGGAACTGGTTACAAGGTCCTCATCGGCGTCTGCGCCTTGTTCCTTCTTTATCTCGGCGGCGTCTTTATTCATGACGGCCTCTCCGGCACAGTCTGATTTGATGATATTTTTCATTTCCTAATTTTAAATTAATTTTCGACCTGCATATTCCATTTTTTGGAAAACTCTCCCAAGTAGGACAAACATTCTTGTTTGTCCATGATATTAAGTGCCCCGTCAGGAGTCTCTTCTGACGGGAACCCCAACCCGTGCGCGGTCCGGCCCTTGACGGGCCCGAACGTTCATATTGTCATTCCGTCGAAGGCCGGAATCCAAATAATTCTGTAGGTCAAAATCCCCTGAGATCCGGCTCCTGCCGGAACGACATGGTTTCGACATCCCAATTTGTAGGGGCGGACCTATGTGTCCGCCCTGGGTGCCACCCCCAAACTTCGGTATGGGCGGTGCGGCTCTTCGGAGTTTGGGGGTGTTTC